>JAVZIQ010000048.1:0-13390 GCA_038871175.1 Bathyarchaeia archaeon
ATAATGAACTTTAAATTGAAATTATGCTTTTTCAAAACTTTTTTAATTGGCTCAGTGTTGAAGCTTGGATCTATAACTGCTGCTTCCCCAGTTTTCTCGTCAGCCACTATGTAGGAGAAGTTGTCGCCTAAACGTTTTATCTGCATGAAAAACATGTTTAAACCGCCTCTAAAGCTTTAAAACCTCAACCCTCATTCCCATTTCCGCCATCTTGGCAGGTTCTTCCACACAGCCTATGCTTGCATCTATATTTCGGTTTTCAGGATGAACCCACATGTACCTGGGATCTAGGTTAAGCTGAAGGGGAACCCTTATCGAAGCGCCGTAAGCCTTTAAATCCCTTATTAAATTAGTGTTCAAGCATTTAACGCGGATTGAAGCATAGCTTTTCAGGAGGTTTTTTGCAGCGAAAACTCCTATACCATGCCATAGAGCCGCATTTTCAGGAGAAGCCATTGAATAAAGGAAGAATTGGGGGGATGATGGGGTTTCTTTATAACTGTAGTTTTCTAAGCGTTCACCTTCCAATGTGAATTGGTCTTCAGCTTTTGCTATGCTCACGTCTTCAGGGTCTATGGCGTTTGGGTAAAGCCTTGTTGTTTTATAGCTTACCCTAACATTTTTAAGCTTTTCACCCTCAAAGTATACTCTCCCTCTGGCTGCACGTTTAGAACCGTAACCCTTAGCTGAGTGGGGCACGGTTAAAAGCGTTGTACGCTTTTTCATACTCCTACCCATACATTGGTAGGTAGCTTCAAAGCTGCTATAGTCTTTATGCACTTCCCTTAAAATGTGATGTATTAGCCCTTCTGCATTCTCTGCTTGTAAGGTTTCAAGGGGCATGCGTATTGAGGGCAGAGTCAGATTTATGCCGAAAACTTCTGAAAGCCTCTCCATCTGCTCATACTTCACGGAGTCAACCATGTCAACGTAGCTTCCATCTGAGTTTTCAAGGAAATGTCTAATCAGCTCAACCTCTTCCATGGATATGAGCTTTCCAAGATATTTCCTTACAAAGTTTTCATCAACCTCAAGCTCATAGGTTTTAACATAGGCTGAGGGATAAGCGCTCTGCCCGCTTGTAACAATTGACTCCCTAAGGGGGTTCATAGAATACCTGTCAGGTTCAACGTCGTCTGTGTTCAGCAGGAAAGCCTTAACAACTCCCTCCAAAGGATTCTGAAGCAAATCGCATATACGGCGAACATCCTCTTCACCTGGCTTTTTCAGGCCATACTGGAGAAAGTAGTTTCCACAAACCTCTAAGAGGCGTGCAGCTATCAATCCTTGAACCTCCTCAACAGTTAGCTGAGGATTTGAATATTCAACAGAGCATCTAAGAAAGCAGGCTGAACCGTTCAGATTAACCTCAAACTTTTCCCCATCCTTGAAATAGCTGAATTTAAAACTTCTGGATTCCGCTTCTTTAAGGCTTTCAGCTTCATTAACAAGGGCTTCTATGGAGGGCCAAGAGTTTTTAAGGAAGTCTTCAAGTATGGTTCTTGCATGATTCCGGTTTGACAAATGTTTCATCCCCTCTCCAAAGATTCTGGAGAGTAAATACATTTTTTAAGGGCTGACTGGCCGTAGAACATCCTGACAACGTCAAAGCTTTCCCTTAAACCTGCCTCCATAAGCTGGTTAAATATCTCTTCCTCCCTTTTTAAGACGCATATGGAAACTTCGAAGTTTTCAAGCCCTTCTAGAACAGCGCCTAAAAGGGAAGATGCAACATTTTTTAGCCCTTCCAAACAGAGGAGAGGGCCAACTTCAGCATAGCCGCAGCTGTAAACCTTCGCCATAACGTATCCTAAAACCCCGCCTCTATCAAAAACGCAGTAAAGGGGGTTCTGCTTACTCGCGGCTATTTTCTTAAGCAGTCTCTCCCTTGAAGCCCCAAAATGGTATGCGTCCAAGTTCATTATCCTCCCCATGTCGCCTTTCCCATTTTTAATGGGCATTTTTCCGAAGGGGTTGGATTGGACCTTGCCGAATAAAACCGTGAACTCCTCTTCTCTTTTAAAACCCAGTTTTGTGTAGAAACCCACCTGCTCCCTGTAGGAGTATAGGCCTATGGCTTTAGCTCCCCTATTTTTAAGGTAGTTTAAGGCATGGTTGACTAAAAATGCTCCCCCTCCCATTTTTCGATGGTCTTCATCTACTATCAGGTTTCCAATCCATCCTAGAGGGCTTGAACCTTCAAAAAAGATTGTTGTTGCTAAGCCAACCCTTTCCGAACCATAAAGAAGTATGAAGCATCCATCGGGCTCAAGGCTTGTCATAAACTTGAAGTCTTCCTCTGTAAGGTTCCAGTTCATTGTGTCGGTTATTTTCACAGCAAACTCAAAGTCTTCCGGATTCATCCTTCTAACATTGAACATTATAGGCCATCCTCAGCCGTTAGTGGTTATCTATCAAATGGACGTGATGCATAAACCTTACTAGCTGGATTGATTTTAATGAAAGAATAAGTGGAGGGTTCGGTATAGCTGAGCCCAAACTTGAGGTTGAAATAAAACGGGAAGCTGAAGTTAAAACATACCCCTTCACACAATATTTTAAAGGATTTGAAAACCTTGAAATTGTAAAACGCATCTTCGGAAACAAAACATCGGAGATCATACGAAGCTTAAAAGTTGAGTTTTCAAGCCATAGGGGTTATATGGGTGTAAGCGACTTAAACGGCCATTTAATAATAAGCGCCCATTACTTGAAAAACGGGGATTTAATAGACATCTACCTGGACATAATACATGAACTTGTCCATGTTAGACAGTTCATGGAGGGGAAAAAGCTTTTCGACACCAGGTTTAACTATGTTGAGAGTCCAACAGAAATTGAAGCATACACCTACGCCGTTGAAGAGGCGCGGAGACTCGGATTAAACGACGCAAGAATATGCCAATACCTAAAAACAGAGTGGATGAGTGAAAGAGAGCTTAAAAAACTTGCCAAAGCGGTAAAAGTGGAATATGTACCTCCGAACCAAAGGTGAAAAAGCCAAAGGACCAAAACCACGTTTCTCTAGCCTTTTGCTGCTTAGTTAATTTCTTTATTTTAACTTTCGCTTTTGTCTCGTATATAATGCTAGGATTAAGGCTGTGACGGCTAATGCGGCGGCTATAATTATAAGGTATAGTCTCATGTCAGCTTGCCCTCCCTGCTGGTTTTGTGATTCTGCATATGAGATTTCCCAATGTCCCGGAGACAGGTTAAGATGGACCCTTCCCTGCTGTGTGGTTGAAGATAATGGTGATTCATTGATGTATAGTACTGTTGTGTTCTCAGGCAGTATAACAGTAATTTCAAACGGTGCGCTTAAGGTTAGTGTCCAAACTCCTTCCTCTAAATTTGTTAGTTTTTCCACGTCATATTCGATGGTTATGGTTGTTGCTCCCAGAGAATGAACTGTCAGGTTCCATTCTTCAAGGTCGTAGCTTAGAGGCGAGCTGTTTTCATCTAAGGCTAGAACGTTGTAGATTTGGTTTCTGTTTGCAAGCAGGGGCAGAGTTATTGAGGCTTCAGATTCCTCAGCGTTTATGTAGGCTTTGAAATGAGCCAAACCGTCCCAGTAAAGGCTTAAATAGGCATTTTGAAGCATGGCTGGGAAGGCCAAATGTGCAGTAGCAAATAATGCCAGGATGCATAGAACGTATGAAAACTTTTTCTTCACAACTCACAGCCACCGTAAACGCCATGATGGATGAATGTTTTGGATATAAACTAAAATGTTTTTAGCTTTTCGGGTTTTGGTTTGGAAAAACTGATATTTTGGGTTTTGGGTATTAGCCTTTTAGTGAGGTCTGCTGGTTTGGCTGACAAGTTTGATTTGGATTTGCTTTTCAGAGCCTATGACATTAGAGGTGTTTATGGTGTTCACTTAACCGAGGTTTTCGCTAAAGTTTTAGGTAGAGCTCTAGGCGATTTTCTAGGCTGCGGAAGCCGTGTGGTTGTAGGCAGAGATGTTAGGCTTAGCGGGGAGACCCTTAAAAACGCTGTTGCCTCAGGCTTAGCTTTCAACTGTGAGGTTTTAGACGTGGGTGTTGTTCCAACTCCTGTACTTTATTTCGCCATAAACCATTTAGGGGTTGATGCTGGAGTTATGGTCACAGCTTCCCATAACCCTCCTGAATGGAATGGTTTTAAACTGTTTAAGCCTGGAGGCTGCATTTATGGAAAGGAGATGGCGCAGATTAAAGAAGCTGCCAAGCGAATGAACCAAGAAAAGCCGCCAGTAAAGCATGGTAGAGTTTCTGAATACAGTGGGATTCTTGAGGATTATTGCCGTTTTGCTCTGAAGAGGGTTAGCCTCTCAAGGAGGCTTAAGGTTGTCTGCGACACGGCTAACGGCGTTTGCGGCCTTATTGTTGGAAGGCTTTTCAGAAGTTTGGGTTGTAATATTAGGGTTTTAAACGAGAAGCCTGACGGGCGTTTTCCAGCACATCTTCCAGAGCCTAAGGAGGAAACTTTAGAGGATTTGAAAAGGCTTGTGGTGGATTTAGGGGCTGACTTCGGAGTCGGCTTCGATGGAGACGGAGACAGAGCGGTCTTCGTAGATGATAAGGGACGAATTGTTCCCGGAGATTTGGCTTTAATGATTTTTGCAGAGGAAGTCCTTAGAAAGCATGGTGGCGGAAAAGTCGTTTATGAGTTAAGCTGCAGCATGGCTGTGGAGGAGTTCATTAGGGCTCATGGCGGCCATCCCATTGTGGAGAGGGTTGGCCACGTCTACATAATGGATCGTGTTTTAAAGGAGAAGGCCCTCCTAGGAGGCGAAAAGAGCAGCCACTTCTATTTTCAGGAGTGCGGAGGAATGGATGACGCTGTTTTTGCAAGCTTGAAAATGGCTGAAATACTTTCAATAAAGGGTGAAAACCTATCAGAAATTGTGGATAAACTTCCTAAATATCCCTCCATACATGAGAAGAACATACCCTGTCCAGACCATTTAAAGTTCAAGGTTGTGGAGAGATTGAAAGAGGAGTTTAAAGAGATGGGCATGAAACTTCTAGACATCGACGGAGTGAAAATCCTCGACGAAGAAGGATGGATTCTTCTAAGGCCTTCAAACACTGAGCCTCTAATAAGGGTTAGCGGAGAAGCCAAAACAGCGAACAAGCTTGAGAGGCTTTACAGGCTTGTGGAGGAAAAACTAGAGAAGGTTATGGAAAAAACAGCCAAGCAGACTGACTAGAGGCTTAAGGCTGCTTTCATCCCTTTTTATGGTATAGTCACGCTTAATTTATTATTTTTTAGTTCTGTATCTCTGTTGAACTATTATGAAGTAATGTTTATTAAGATATAAGATATTATTTTCTTTGCGCACTTCAGCTAAAATTAAAAAAAGAGAAGTGTTCCCATTATGCCTTTGGACATGCCAATTTCCAGCTTGGCATCAATTCGGCTCAGTAAAAAGCGCAATCTTCTAGTGCTCTTAACCTTTTTAATGCTTCTATTCTGGATTATGGGAAGCTGCGGCAAAGCTTACGGCAGCGCCCTCAAGCTTGAGGATTTCCCTGTTCCTTTTGTTTCTGGTGGTTTTCTGAACTGTACTTTTGTTTTGGCTTCAAGTGATGGCCATGGCCCCTGTGGGGGTGCCCACACCATGGATGTTATGGGGGCTATTATGGTTAGCAGTTCTTTGGGTTTGAAGGGTGATGGCGGATTGGTTAACGCTGCCATGGACGATTGGATTTCCACGTATGACTTTCAAGCTGTAAAGGTTACTGTTAAAGATTTATCAAGCAACCTTGTTGTTGTTGGAGGTCCAGGTGTTAACCAGGTTACATGGCACTATAACGGTTTAACAGATTCAAACGGCAATAGGATTTTACCCGTCTACTTTGACAAGGAAGAAAACGAAACAGACGTAATCCGCGTAGCCACATCAGGAACAACATACAAAATAGAATATGAAAACGGAAAGGTTAAAGCAGACTACGGCATCGTCTCCATGTTTTATGACGATGTTAAAGGTTTTTGGATTTTGACTGTTGCAGGCCTGGGAGGTTCGGGAACCCTTGCAGCTTCAGGGCTTCTTGCAAGATATGAGCTTTGGAGCCTGTTTGGACGTGCCTCTGTTGTTAGATTTGGAGATTCAAATGGCGATGGATATTTAGAGGATTTAAGCGTTGTAGAGTCTGTTGGAGTTGGAAAAAGCATTGGAGTATACAAAGAAGCTCAATGTTTGAACAGCGTTGAATCCATCGAATGGGGTGTTTTATGTCCGGGGGAAACAAAAAGTTATACAGTTTATGTTAGAAATGAAGGGGAAAACGACACGACACTGAACTTAAACGTTCACAGCTGGAGCCCAGCGGAAGCCTCCAACTATTTAACCGTTAATTGGAACTACACGGGATATCCTATTAAGCCTGGACAGGTTGTGGCTACGGCTATAACTCTAACTGTCAAATCAGAGGTTAAAGGTGTAAACGATTTCAGCATGATTATAGAGGTAGGATCCTCCTAATTTCCGTGTCACTTAATATTGATTATTAATACATAATATTTAATATTTCAGGTGCTTTGGAATAAAGTAGCTGAAACTCATTAGAAGGGTAATTATGGTAAACAGGAAAGGGTTGTTTTCAAAACCTCCGATAGTTCAATTGTTGGCTTTAGCTCTTATTGTTAGGCTAGCCCTGGCGCCTTTTCTAAGTCATCCATTTGACATGAGGGTTTTCATGGCTGTTGGAGCAGCAGTTTCCAGGGGAATAACCCCCTACAGCCAGTATCCCCTCCAACTCTACTTTGCTGAAACGCCTCACCCTCACCTTTATGGAACTCTTCCTGGAATAGGTTATCCCCCAATTTGGGGCCTAATCGAAGGGTTAATGTTCTGGCTTGCTTCAGCAGCCACTCCTAAAAATTTGTACGCCATTGTTTTGGCTTTGAAGTTGCCAATAATACTTGCAGAATTAGCCACAGCAGTTTTAGTATATGACATAATGAAAAAGTTGAAAGGTGAAAAAACAGGTTTCAGAGCTTTCATCCTCTTTCTATTTTGTCCCTTCCTCTTAGCTGTGGGAACTGTTTGGGGCATGTTTGACATCCTAGCCTTCTTCTTCACTTTGCTTTCAATTAAAACCTTGAATGGCGACTGGAAGGTTTCATCCCTTCATCTTTCCTTTGCCTCAGTCCTAAAGGTTTTTCCCGTAATACTTGCCCCATTATATTCGCTTTATCTTTATAAGAGAGATCAAGACGTAAAAAAGGCCATTCTTTTCCTGCTATCCACAATAGTTTTTACCTTAATTTTGACCATTGTTCCAATGTTGGTTTTCGGATGGCCCCTTTCAAACTTATATAATGCTTTAGCTTATCATGTTACAACTACAGGTTCGCCTTATGAAGGAGTAGCCTCCTTTCCCTATGGAGCTGCAAGCATATTCAATGTTTTCACGCTTTTAAGTGGCTTAAGTAGAGGTTCAGTTCAGCCTCCCAATTTAGCTGTTTACCTGTGGATTCCAGCCTCCATAGCCGTTTACGCCTTGTTTATGAAAATTTCAAACTTTGAGGGTTTATGCAGTAAGAGGCGTCAGGCAAATAGGAGCTTCGCCTTAATTTTCAAGTGGTCTATGCTTCTTATGCTGACCTTTTTCACAGTTAGAGTTTGGGTTTCTGAGCAGAACCTTGTTTTCCTCTTCGGATTCTTCGCCCTATACGCTTTTATGGGTAACCCTGTAGATTTTGGAAGAATTCACCTTTTCTGGATTTTGTTTTTCGCCTTCGTAATGGTCCATGTGCCAGTTTTAGGCTTCTTTTGGCTTCCCTATCCATGGGCTCTTAATTTAGCCTCAGATTTCGCCGACGGATCTTATGGGTGGACACGCCTCCTCTCTATGAGTATTCTAACCTTTTGCTGGTTAGCCCTGATGTGGCATTATACCGTTAGAAAGGTTGGGTGGAGGTTTGAGAATTCTCACACTTCTACTTCATGATGAACGTTTCAGCGGCTGGACTGTCAGGGATAAAGTTTTCAGAAGGCATTTCTCCATCCAGTGTCTTCGCTTCTGCAGAAGTAACGGTTGGGAACCCCTGCTTTACACTTTCCACCAAAACGTTAAATCCAAAAGAGTTTACTGCCTACACCACGGAGTTGTTAAAGTTTTTCCAGTTAAGTTTCGCTTCCCACCTTTCCAACGTTTCGGAAATGACCATAACCCCGAGGAGGTTATGGACGAAGCCTTAAAGGATTCACCAGACCTTGTGCACTTTCACCATTACTATTTGTTCTCCTTCCCCTACACAGCTATTTTCGTTAAGGAGAAGCTTAAAAGGCCCTTGGCCGTGCAACTTCACGGATACAACAATGGATTCTTGAGGAAGTGGCTTTACACTCCATGCATCTTAAGCCTCAAAAGGGCAGATGTCATTATTTACAGCTATAAGCCTGAAGAAGCCTTATACCTTAAGTTAGGATTGAAAGAAAGAGCTGTCAGAATACCCTTCCCAGGAGTTAACCCTGAGTTTTTTAAAAGAAAGAAAAAAGCCAAATCCAGCAGGCTGCTTTACGTTGGAAGAATTCCTAAACCTGAAAGAGCTTTCGGAGAAAAGTCGCCTTACACCTTGCTTTACCTTTTACGTAGCCTTCTGGCTTTAAACAGCCACGTCACCTTGGACGTCGTGGGAGACGGCCCAGGTCTTCTCCACTGTAAACGTTTAGCTAGGCTTTTAGGGGTTGAAAATCACGTGGTCTTTCACGGTTATGTTCCCCACTCTGAAGTTTGTAGGCATTACCAAGTTGCGGCCTTAACCATTGTTCCCGTTCAGGTTTATGATGTTGATGGATGGTTTGACGGGTCTGTTCAGGAGAGTTTGGCTTGTGGCACTCCAGTGGCTGCTTTTAAGGCTTCGCCTAAGACAGGCTTCCTGGGAACCTACGGCTTCATGCTTTCAAAGGATCCGGAGAAGGCTGCAGAGGAAGTTTCCACCATCTTGGAGTCACCTGAAATGGCCTATGAAATGGCAGATGAAGGTTCAAGGTTTGTTCATGAAATGTGCACCCATGAAAAAGTGGCTTACAAAATGCGTGAGGCATGGGAGGCTGCTGCTAAGAAATGAAACTAGATATTATAATATGCGTTTACAACGAGGAGAAGTCTATTGGAGACTTGATTGAAAACCTTATGTTTCAAAGGGTTCCTCCTGAAATCACATCAAGAGAAATCATTGTCGTGGCATCAGGGTGCACAGACGGAACTGTTAACGTTGTGAAAGGACTAATGTCAAAATATGAGGGTTTAAGGCTTATTGAAGAGGGGGAAAGGAGGGGAAAGGCTTCTGCATTGAACAAGGCTTTTTCAGCTTCTAATGGAGACTTTGTCGTTTTGGTTCCTGGAGACGTTTACCCCGCAGATGAAGCCCTCTACAATCTTCTGCTACCTTTCAAAGATAGGCGTGTTTCAGCTGTGAGTGGACGTCCAATGCAAGACCCTAGAAAAGCTCCTAACGGGTTCATCGGCTATCTTGCAAACATGACTTACAGGCTTTGGAGCCGTTTAATGTTAAAGCTTAACGACATGGGATTAGCCTCCCATTGTAGTGGGGAGTTTATGGCCATTAGAAGAGATGTTAAAACTTATATTCCTGAAGAATGCGCAGCTGACGACGCTTATATAGCCATATCAGCCAAAAAGCATGGACTGATAAAGTTTGCTCCTAAGGCTGTATGCTTCAATTTGATGCCTTCAAACATAAGGGATTATGTTAATCAGAGGAGGAGATGGCTTTACGGCCATTTCCAAACTAAGAAGTACACTGGCGAATACCCAAAGGTTATGGACACTATAATTTTTTCAAAGCCAACCCTTGCATTAAAGGTTATTACTGAAGAAATTTTTGAAAAGCCTAAAAACCTATTATACCTGCTAGGCGCAATGCTTGTTGAAGCTGCAATTTACACTCTTTCTCTCATCGACCAGTTTCTAGGACGCCAATACGGGGTTTGGCCTGTAATTAAGTCTACCAAATACGGAAACTCGTAGGGAGCTGTTCAAATGGGCAGAATAGGCATTATAATTCCAACGTATAACGAGGCTGAAAACCTGCCTGAACTTGTAAGTGAAATTGAAAAGAAAATGGTTGGCCATGACTTCGTCTTGATCATTATTGACGACAACAGTGAAGATGGAACTTGGCGTGTGGCTGAAGACTTGAAAAGATTTTATGGAAACATCATGGTTAAGAAGAGAGCTGAAAAGCTTGGAATTGGATCAGCTGTTTTGGATGGGATTAGAACAGCCCTAGCCGATGAAAGAGTTGATTTAATAGTTACATTAGATGGGGATTTATCCCACTGTCCAAAGGACATTCCAAGGCTTGTTAACGCCGCTTTTGAGGCTGATGTTATTCAGGGAAGCAGATATGTGAAGGATGGACGCATAAACGGTTGGAGCTTAACCAGGAGGTTGGCAAGTCTTTTAGCCAACCTTTTCTGCCGACTCCTTTTCGGCAACTCCCCTTACGACTACACAGGAAATTTTAAGGTTTATTCAAGGAGATGTGCAACCCTAATAGCAAAATATACTGGATGCAGGGGGTTTGAATGGGTTGTTGAAGCCATGGTTACTGCTAAGAGGCATGGATTTAAAATAAAAGAGGTGCCTATAACTTTCAATGGACGAAAGAATGGAAGTACAAAGCTTAGAGCGAAAGAGGTTAGAGCATGGATGTTTTTTGCATTTAAAGCCCTTCTTCAAGGTTTTGGATATTGGAATTCAGGTTCAAGTTTAGGGTTTAAGGTTTATTCCAATAGGGTTATCCAGAAGTCATCTACTTTTAATGAAACATTAGCTGAGCCTGTTGTCTCGACAACTATGTAAACACTTTCAAGAAGGTCTCCTGGTTTAAGCCTCCAAGCTCTGTCAATGTAGGTTGTTAGGTCAAGAGAGTAGTTTCTCCACTCGCCTATTGGTGCCTGGTCAACTTTGTATTCCACAACGTCTCCGCCCTGATAGATTATGTCTCCGCCTAGCTGGATGTTTCCATAGGGATGTTTAAGAGTGTTTGGGCTGTCCCAGAAGTCCATTTCTGTATATACCACGAAGCCTTCACTTCTTTGGACAGCGCATGCTAGGGCTATCCTAAGCCACTCCTCATCTTCAAGGAAGCAGGCCTCTAATATGTTAGCTCGGAAGCTGGCTTTTACTCTGGCGAGGTTGGAAGCGTATAGGGATAGCTTAGAGTTGGAGTTAAAATTTGTACACCACCATGCGCCTGTAGCCACGTGTCCAGCCTCCCCCCTTGGAGCTTTAAGAGTTATGTGCATTTCATCTTTCATGCTTACATGCCAAAATGAGGCTTCCGTGAGGCCAACAACATGGGGGTTCCACAGTTTAGAGTTTTCAATTTCTGTTAGGGAAAAGTCCCCTCCAACGTTTATAATCATAGGTGAAGCCTGGTTAAGGCCTCCACTAAGCTCTGTTTTAACTGTTAAAGGGGTTATATAGACACTTAAAAATAAAGCTGTAAGAATTTGAAAGGTTAACAGTTTAATTTTTCTAAAATTTTCCCCATTCACTCTTATGTATCTTTTAGGCTTTATAGCTCTGACACTTGGCATTCTTTGCACGCAGGCTTATTCTAAAAAGGGCTGAGATTAATTATAGAAGTTATTCCATGAACGATAATATGTAAAAGCTGGATTTATTTCGAAATCTGTAATATTTTAGAAATGATAATATGGCATGTTTAAAGCAGTAAAGTTTATACGTAATACTTTTTTATTAAAAGGTATTACGGAGGCTTAAGATGCATATACCTGATGGATACTTAAGCTTTGAAGTTGCCGCTGCCATGTGGATTATATCAGCTATATTCCTCTGGTGGTGTTGGAGTAAGGCTAAAAAGTCTTACTATAAGGGTTTGGCATCTGTTTTAGCTATTTCAAGCGCCTTTGTATTTGTGGCTCAAATGTTGAACTTTCCAATTTTTTACGGGACTAGTGGACATTTGGTTGGAGGAACATTTCTCTCTGTTATTTTAGGTCCTTATGGAGCTGTTTTAAGCATGACCATTGTGCTATTAATGCAGGCCATATTTTTTGCAGATGGCGGCCTTTTCGCCTTGGGAGCAAACATTTTCAACATGGCTGTTATCGGCGGATTAAGCTTTTATATAGTTAAATATATTGCAGGGGGCTCTGCTGGGTCTAAGCGTTTTTATCTAGGGGTTTTTATAGCTTCATGGATGTCAGTTTTCCTCGGAGCTTTTGCATGTGGTTTGCAGATTGGTTTTTCCCCTGTTTTCTCAGAGGCTGGAGGAGCAGCGGTAACAGTTCCGGCCATGCTTTTCTGGCACTCTATAATTGGAATTTGTGAAGCAGGGCTTACAACAGCTTTTGTAACGCAGCTTCAAAGAGTTCAGCCCTCAATATTGAACGGTTTAGCATTTCTAAAGAGGGGAGCTATTTGAAAGGCTACTTTAAGGCTTTAATAATAGTTTTATTAGCGTTCGCCGTTCTTGCGCCCTTCGCCTCAACTTATCCAGACGGGCTGGAAACGGTTGTAGAAACATTAAAGGTGGAAGAAGCACAGGCAGCTTGGGAAGGGTTAATGCCTGACTACACGTTGCCAAATGTTGAAAACCAGTACTTCTCAACTTTGACTTCAGGCTTCATAGGGACCTTCATAGTATTAGCAGCAGCCTTCATCATTGGAAAAACATTAGAAAAACCAAAAGCCTAGTTTTTCAGCAGATAAGGGCTTTGAGCCATTTTGGCAAAGTTAAAGTAGTTGTTGCCCTTTCATGTTAGGGTTAGTTGAGGATGCCATTTGGAGCCTCTATTACACTTCGTTGTTCCATTTGTGGCTTTAACCCTTGCTGGGTTTAAGTTACAAAAGGCTTTACCTTTGGCTTTTCTGGCTTTAATTCCAGACTTGGACGCTTTTTTCATGGTTCACCGAAGCCTTTCCCACTCCGCTTTGATTCTAGTCTTGGCATCTCTGCCTTTTTTCGCTTCAGCCTACAAAATTAAACGTGAGGCTTTGAAAACTTGCTTTTTTGGTTTAACATCATTTTTATCTCATGTAGTCCTAGATGTTTTCTCAGGATATACGCCTATTTTCTGGCCCCTCTACGATAAAGCCTTATGGGTGGAGACTGGACTGTCTGTTCACGTAGGAGGTTCGGTCGGGTTAAGCGCCTACATAGACTTATTAAAGACGCCGGTAACCTTTGAAACCTTTGAAAGCTTCGACGCCCCCATTTACACGAGTGGAGGGATAGTCCTCTCTTTAGCTTTGCTCTCACCCTTCATAATTAAAGCTTTAATACGTTTCACGAGAAGCATTAGAAAAATGCTTTAGATCTTAAATAGGGGCTTAAGGCATGGGGGAATCTATAGAAGAGGTTTAGAAAATCTAAAAGTTTTGGGTATAGCTTACGA
>JAVZIQ010000049.1:0-12702 GCA_038871175.1 Bathyarchaeia archaeon
CCACATTTAGCATACTGAACAACCTTCCTCACTACAAGCTTCAAGTCATCCTTGGTTGAAGTTTTATAAGGCTGGCTCTCTATCCACGCAATAACCCGCTCAATGCTCCTCTTCGTGGCATGATGCGGATCAAACGGACACGCCTTAAATAGAACGCATAGATGGTTGGCGTACTTCGCAATCCTACCTTTAGAGAGACCCAAGGCTTGCAGGTGATCAATAAAGTCCAACAATAGCTCCGAATACGGCAGACTCTCAAGCCTCCGCTTAGCGCTATCAACCCTCTTAAAGTAGTCATGTATATCGTACATCTCACCAACGAAGGAGCCTGTAGACTTTAAAATCGCGGGTATGGAAAGCGCACCAGAACTAGAGGTACTGGTGCGGCCGCCGGGATTTGAACCCGGGATCGCAGGCTTGGAAGGCTTACACACTTAGGCTGTTCTGTGTCCTAACCAGACTAGACGACGGCCGCATCGGAATTTTGGACATCCGTTTATTTTAGTAAAGTATTGTGGTAAATAAGATTTCTTTCTAAAGCTTTTACACATGCTTGAATGTTTTCTTTTCATGTGCGGGTTTAGGCTTGAAGCTTCCTTTAAGCCTCTGCGGAGTTGTTTTTTGTCTTTCAATGTTTTTAATCCGTGCATAGAGTTTGGCAATTTTCGTTTTGGAAGGTTTAGGCTTCTTTTTAATTTTTGATGGAGCTGGTGTGAAGGGCTTTTCTGGCATTTCAATTTTTCTTCCGTGGTTTTTTGTAGGCTTGTTTTTAACTTTGTGAAAAATGATGTAGCCTTCTTTCAGGTTTATCTCCCCTGTTATCCAGCCTGCTTCAATCCACGCTTTGGAGTGTGCTTTGGTCGGTGAGTTATTCCACCAGCTTTCAGAGCGGTATGCGATTATAGGTAGGTTGTCGCCTATTACACCCTCTATCTGGGCTAGCTTGAGCTTAACATTGTCTGTGAATGCTGATCTGAATTTCAAATAGCTTTTCAGCCTGTTGTATTTGGATTCATTTTTTGGGGAAACGGTTTTCCTTGCACAGTTTAGACACATCATTTTTCGTGTGTCGCCTGTGCAAACCTCTGGAACCATACAGTCTAGGCAGTATAGCCTTCCACATTTCCAGCATCGTCTAAGATAGCTGAGGGGGAGAAGCCTCCTGCAGAGCATACATTCTTCTTTGAAGGGCAATGGAAAGCACTAACCTTGAGGGTGACAAATTTAATTTGTTTAAGGTTGGGTATAGCTGTTTTCATTTATTTTCAAATTTTATATGCGTCTAAAGCTTTTAATTCATTTTTGGTTAGTAACTAATATTTTCAGCTTCAGCTTTTATTCTAATGTGGTGAAATTGTCGGAAATTGTTCGCGAAACTTCTGAAAAAATAAGGAGGCTGGAGATTCGTGGGGCTAGAAACATTGCCATAGCTGCTGTAAGGGCTTTAGAAGGCTTGGCGTTTCAAACTAAGGCTAGGAGCAGGGAGGATTTTCTTAAAGAGCTTTACTCTGCTAGGGACATTTTATTCGCTTCAAGGGAGACTGAGCCGCTTATGAGGAATTTGTTAAGATGGACAGTTAGCCAAGTGGAGCAAAGCAGCGCAACAGATGTTGAAAGGCTGGCTGAAATTGTTAAGGAGGTTTCTCAAAAGTTTCTTAAAAGCCTTGAAGAGTCCAAGATTAAGATTGCTGAAATTGGAGCGAAGAGACTCCGTGAAGGCTCAGTCCTTCTAACACACTGTCACTCTTCCACCGTCACTTATATGCTTGCAAAAGCAAGGGAGTTTGGGAAATCCTTTGAGGTTTACTGCACAGAAACCAGACCCTTCCTTCAGGGCCGGATAACGGCAAAGGCTCTTGTGGAGTCAGGGATAAAAACCACCCTCATTGTGGATTCAGCTGCGCGTTTTTTTATGAACAAAATTGACATGGTTCTCGTCGGAGCTGACGCTATAACTTCTGAGGGCAACATTGTAAACAAGATTGGTACAAGCATGATTGCATTGGCAGCTAAGGAGGCTAGAACACCTTTCTACGTGGTTTCTGAACTTTTAAAATTTGACCCTGCAACCATGTACGGAGACTATGAAAAGATCGAGGAAAGAAGCCCAGATGAAGTTTGGAGGAACCCTCCCAAAAACCTTGTTATTAGAAACCCTGTTTTTGACATCACAAGGCGAGACTTCGTACATGGCGTAATCTGTGAGGAGGGAATCATTTCTCCACACTTAATAGCTGAAGTTGTCCGCAGAACCTACCCTTGGATTTTCCATTAAATCAATGGCTGGAAAAGCTATTCAAGCTATTTCCAAGTTTGAAGAGCTTCATAAAGCTCTCTTCGAGTTTTAGAATACTCCTCCAATGGAGTTCCGTTTATACAGGCTTGAATTGCCTGCCTCATCGCTTTAGCCCCTGCCAACGTTCCATTTTTATGCCCATGGATTCCTCCACCAGCCTGTATTAAAACGTCCGAGCCGAAGAACTTTATTATGCTTGGAACATGCCCTGGATGAAGCCCTCCAGAAGCAACGGGTAAAACCCTCTTCAACCCATCCATGTCCATGGTTAACGCCTTAAAGTTTTCCTCAACCTCCTCTTCAGCCTCAAACATTTTACCTACAATCGTGCCCACATGGAGCTGGTCTACACCTATTATCCTGGCTATTTTTGCAATAACCCTCATGGAAACTCCATGATGGGGATTTTTAGTTAAAGCCGCATGTCCAGCCCTGTGGGCGTGTATTACAAGAGGGAGATCCCGGCTTCTCAGAGTCTGCAATGCTGAGAAGCCACACGTTAGAATATCCACCATGACATATTCGCCTCCGTGAAAGTGGACGTATTCGGCTCTTTTCACCATCTCACCTGTCTCAGCTGTTATGTTAACCATGTAAACCTTCCTCTCTCCAGTTTCCATTTCAGCCCTATCCCTCATTTCAAGAGTTTTCAAAAACCTTTTCTCAAAGGGGTTAAAACCTTGGCTGCCCAGATTTTCATCGTCCTTCACAACGTCGCATCCTCCAAGCCAAGCTTCATAAGCCACTTGAGCGTGGTCTTCAGCGTTTAATCCAAGCTTAGGCTTAATTATGGTGCCAAGTAGGGGCCTATCATAAACTTTTAGAAGGCTTCGTATACCTTCAACCCCAAATTTCGGGCCTTTGAAACTTCTTATAAGGATTGATGGAAAGTCTACATCCACCAGCCTAATGTTTCTTATAAGCCTCAGCCCGAATATGTTGCCTGCTATGCTGCTTAAAATGTTAGGCATGTTTCCAAGTTCAAATAGCTCTACTGGGTATGCTATTTTAACTTGCTTATCTACAATGTTGAAAACTTTTGCGGCAAGACTCTTCACATAGCCCTTCTCAGCGGATAGCTCCGTCCAGGTCCCAATTGAACTTTCAGCAGCTACACATCCAGAAGCCTCCTCCATGCTTACGTTTTCAGGTTCTATGTAAAAGGTGCATACTAAGTCTGTTTCTTCAGGCCTATATTTCAGGTTGACAAAATCTTTGTAACGCAAAGCATTTAAACCTCACTTAAAATATTTGGCCTGCATGTTTAAAACTTTTAACTGGGAATCCTAAATTGTTGAGTGGTGGCTTAATTGAGGCTTAAAGCCAAACTTTTAGATATTCAAGCCGGAGGCAAAAGGATAGCCCTGCTCGACAGGGAAACAGCTGGATTCCTCGGCCTTCACTCTTCAGACAGGATTAGAATACTTCATGGAGAAAGGCAGGTTGTAGCCATAGTTAACGTTGCAGAAAACTTCCCTACAGATCAGATAGGGCTTTATGCTGAAATCCAGAAAATCCTAGGAGTCGGGGAAGGCGAACATGTTGAAGTTCACCATGCCCATACGCCTGAATCCCTTGTTTATGTACAGGCTAAAATACGCGGAGAAAACCTTAACGAGAAGCAGATAAGGGCCATAGTTAATGACGTGGTTGAGGGCCATTTAAGCGACGCTGAAATCGCAGCTTTCATAGCTTCCCTATGTAGTAGGGGACTAAGCATGGCTGAAGTTGAAGCCCTGTCAAAGGCTATGGTTGACACTGGAAGAACATTGAAGCTTAAAAGTAGGCTTATACTTGACAAACACAGCATAGGAGGCATACCTGGAGATAAAACAACTATTCTAGTTGTGCCCATAGTGGCTTCAGCAGGATTCACAATTCCCAAAACCTCTTCGAGGGCTGTTACCTCTCCAGCTGGAACAGCAGACAGAGTTGAAAGTTTATGCCCAGTAAACCTGACAGTTGAGGAGATAGAAGAGGTTGTTGGAAAAACAAACGGGTGCATGGCATGGGGAGGCGCCCTAGAACTAGCCCCTGCAGACGATATATTCATCCAAGTTGAGTACAGCCTAGGCGTAGACCCCCTTCTCCTTCCATCCATAATGAGTAAGAAAAAGGCCATAGGCGCTACTCACGTGGTTATAGACATGCCCACTGGAAGGGGAGCAAAAATAAAGACAATAGGGGAAGCCCACACTCTCGCCCAAAACTTCATAGAGCTTGGAAGACTCCTCGAAATAAACGTTCGATGCGCAGTAACCTTCGGAGAACAGCCAATAGGCTACGCAGTTGGCCCTGGACTGGAAGCCAGAGAAGCCCTAAACGCAGTCATAGGCGAGGGGCCAGTAGACCTAAAGGAAAAGGCCACGGAAATTGCTGGAATGCTCTTTGAAATGGTTGGGATAAACGATGGGAAAAAAGTTGCGGAAAGGCTTCTTAAAAACGGCAAAGCTGAACAGAAGCTTCGAGAAATAATTGAAGCCCAAGGTGGAAACCCGAAAATAAGGCCTGAAGACATAAAGATAGGCGAAAAAACAGCTGAAATAACAGCTGAAAAAGAGGGAAGGGTGCTTTGGATAAACAATCAAGCCATAGCTCAAATTGCAAGAGAGGCAGGAGCTCCAAAAGATAAAGGCGCAGGAGTTATGCTTAAGGTGAAACTAGGAGATAAAGTCAAAAGAGACGAAGCAGTCCTTGAAATATATGCTGAAAGAAACACCAAATTGGAAGCAGCTGAGAAAACAGCTAAAACCCTTCAACTGGTTGGCATAGGAAAAAGATGGGAGGAAAAAATGCTTATAGATCAAATTCCAGCAAAAGCCATTCACCCAAGGCCATTCACAATAGAACGTTGAGCACACCGTCCGCTGAACATTATTATAAGGCTGATTTTATTCGATGCTCTTTTGAAGGACGCAGTAGCTTTAACAGTAATCCCTTAACTACCTCTTCCAAGCAGTTCTCATTAGATGGAATATTTACACTCAAACACTAAAATTATTTTAGTGTTTGAGCAAATCACATTTTTTCTATGGCTGAATGATTTAGATATAGATAGTTTTAAAGCGAAGGATTATTTTAAATTATAAATGTTATGAGTGTATGATTTAGGAGTATAGGGGCAGGGCTTAGGTGCTTGAAGGTATAAGAGTAACTAAGAGCTTTGGAGGTGTAAAAGCTCTCAATAATGTGGATTTTTACGTTGATAACAAGGAGATAGTTGGTATTATTGGGCCTAATGGAGCTGGGAAAACCACTCTGTTTAACGTTATAAGTGGTTTTTATCGGCCTGATTTTGGGCAAATCTTTTTTGAGGGTAAAGACATCACAAAATTGAAGCCTTATAATATTTGTAAACTTGGAATTGCAAGAACCTTTCAAATTGTTAGGCCGTTTTTGAGGATGTCAGTTCTTGAAAACGTCCAAGTTGGAATCTTCTACAGTAAAAGAAGGAATGTTAGCGGGGCTGAGGCATATCGGGAAGCTTTACGTTGGCTTGAATTTGTAGGTTTAAATGAGAAAAAGAATGCCATAGCCAATCAACTCACCCACGTTGAAAGAAGAAAACTTGAGCTAGCCAGGGCTTTAGCCTCTGGGCCTAAGCTTATACTTTTGGATGAGATAGCTGCAGGGTTAAACCCATCTGAGCTTATGGAAATGGCGAAAAAGGTTGAAATTATATGGAAAGATTATGGAATAGCCGTTTTATGGATTGAACATGTTATGAAAGCCATAATGAGCGTTTGCCATCGGATTATAGTTCTTCATCAAGGTTCAAAAATAGCTGAGGGTCCACCAAGCAGCGTTGCAGGTGATAGAAAGGTAATTGAAGCTTATTTGGGGGAGAGTTATGCTTGATTTAGACCGCGTTAACGCCTCCTATGGGGGAGCTCAAGTTCTATACGATGTTTCCCTACGGGTTGACGAAGGAGAACTTGTGGCTCTCGTTGGATCTAATGGGGCTGGAAAGACAACCACCCTGAAAACAATATCAGGTTTGTTACGTCCATCCTCTGGCAACATCTATTTCTTAAAAGAGAAAATATCCAATTTGCCTCCTAACGTCATAGCAGAAAAGGGAATTTCCCTTGTTCCTGAAGGAAGAAGACTTTTCCCATTTCTAACAATACAAGAAAACCTTGAAATTGGCGCTTACAAAAGAGAGGCTAGGAAAAAAGTGAGGGATAACATTGAATGGGTATATCAGCTTTTCCCAATATTGAAGGAGAGGAGAAGCCAGCTGGCATACACCTTAAGTGGAGGGGAGCAGCAGATGTTAGCCATAGGTAGGGCATTAATGTCAAAACCAAAACTGTTACTGCTTGATGAGCCTTCTCTAGGATTAGGACCAATAGTATACAATAAAATCTTCAATGTTCTCAAGGAAATTAACAGTCAAGGAGTTACAATCCTTCTCGTTGAACAGAACGTCCAAATATCCTTAAAATTGGCTAACAGGGCCTATGTGATGGAAAACGGAAGAATAATATTAGAAGGCGAAGGCGAAAAGCTTCTCATGGACGAAAATTTGAAAAGGTCCTACCTAGGCATCTAAAACTTAAAACCTTGAAACTAACTGTTAATTTTGCACCCTCTTATATGCTTGTCCTCCGGATTTTACGCATAACCTTATCTATAGTGGGGTAAACCCCGCTGGGCGCTAAAAGCATCACAGCGATCAATAACACCCCTAGCATTGTTAAGTAAATTTCCCCTCCCACAAAAACAAACAACTCCCTTAGCAAAGTGTAAATTGCTACTCCGATAACTGGGCCTATAAGAGTGGAGGCCCCTCCCACTAAAACCATGAAAACGGGAATAATGCTCCAGTTAATATCGAAAAAGCTGTGAGGTTCTATATATATCATGTAAAAGGCGTGAATGCCGCCGGCCATGCCGCAGAATATAGCTGTTAAAAGCAGCGATAAAAGCTTAAAAACTGCAGAGTTTATTCCGAACATCTCAGCGGCATCCTGATCATCACGTATGGCTCTCAACGCCATTCCAATTTTAGATTTAACCATAAATAATGCAGTTAAAAAGACAGCAAGCATCAGCGAGAGGGAGAAATAATAAGTGAATATTATTCTTTCGCTGAATAGGGGTAATACAATTCCAGCAGCCCCACCAGTCATAGGCAACATAAGAACTATCACCTTCATTATTTCTGAAATAAATAAAGAACCAATCACAAAATACACTCCCCTTAACTTAAATGTAGGAGTTAATATTATGGCTAAACATGCAGTTGTAAATCCGGCTATAATAACGCATAAAATGAAATCTAACCCTGCATTGCAAAGCATTGCAGCCGCATATGCACCCCATCCGAAAAAAGCAGCTGTCCCCAAGAAAACCTGGCCTCCAAACCCTCCCACTATATTCCAACTTTCAGCTAAAACAATGTAAATGAACAAGGTATAAAGCAGAGTTGTCCAAAAACCAGTTTCAATTACGAAAGGCACTGCAATTAAAAGTGCAAGAGCAATCATGGAAAGGAGGATATAAACTATCCTTTTTCCCATATTCACCACTAGAACACTCGATATTTCGCAAAAAGTCCTGTGGGCTTTAAGAGCAGTATAACAAGAAACATAACAAATGCAACGAGATTTCTGACAGTGTCCCCTAAAAAGAAGGATCCGAAAGCTTCAGCTA
The DNA here is from genome assembly GCA_038871175.1 of Bathyarchaeia archaeon. GTDB lineage: Archaea > Thermoproteota > Bathyarchaeia > Bathyarchaeales > Bathycorpusculaceae > JAVZIQ01. Next base: position 7,955 of record JAVZIQ010000049.1, read on the forward strand.
TTCCTAAAACTACCCCGCCAGCCACTGCGCCAGGTATGTATCCAACACCTCCAAGGACGATAACACACATAACCTTTCCAAGGTATATGTGGCCGCATGTAGGATCAAAGCTTAACGCAATACTTAAAAGGGAGCCAGAGGTGCCGGCGAGAAGCAAACCTATAGCATAGGCAATTGTTTCAATACGGGAAGAAGGTATGCTCATTAACATGGCTGCCTCCCTATCCATGCTAACCGCTCGCAACGCCTTACCCAAATATGTCTTTGATAGAAACATGTGAAGAGACACAAGTCCTATTATGGCTGCTGCAGCGACTATAAAATGTAAAATTGAGAATTTAACTCCGCCTGGTAAGGGTATGCCTCCAAAGTATATGTTCAGCCCCCTCGGCGTTGCTGTCCAATAAACCCTCATAAGATTAGCTAGACATAAGGACAATCCAAAAGAAACTATTAACGGAGGGTCCACACCACTTTTTAAGGAAGGACTTATCAGGAATCTGCCCATAACTAAGCCTAGGGCTAAAAGTGCTAAAGCGCTGAAAATTATGCTGACAAATGGATTAATGCCGAACAAAGTGTATAGCCAATAAGTGATATAGGCGCCAAGAAGAATAAATTCTCCATGGGCAATGTTAATTACTTTCATAACTCCAAAAACAAGACTAAGACCGGTAGCGAGCATCCCGTAGAATAGCCCTGTACAAAATCCGCGTAACACTATCAATAAGATTATAGGTCCAGCGACGAAATAACTAATTAGACTAGCAATAATTATGCCGACACCAATAATGAGAAGACTCACACCTGGAGAGGTTCTTGAAGACATTCAAACCCAAATCCTTCATTTTCTCTTAATAATATTTTAGTTTTTGCATTTATAAATTAAAATCTAATGTAAAACAGCTAAAAAGGACGTCGCTGCGAAAAATCATCAGGAAAACCAAAATGAAACTTTGATAAGTATCACTGAACAGTCAATTTTTATACTTATCAACTTCAAACAAATGCACATTTCGCCATTAACAAAATCTTATATATAAATAAAACTTTAAATTAAATTGGGGATTAAAATGAGAACCGCCTTAACCAAATTGCAAGCAGCGATAATTGCCGTAATAGTTGTGGTTGCAGTTGTGGCAGGAGTGGCATACTACTATTCCACCCTAACCCCCGCAGCAACTCCAACACCTGCAACACCCACGCCTAAAACGCCTACACCAGCCACGCCCACTCCTGCTACTCCAACTCCGGCAACGCCTACTCCTGCCACTCCAACACCAGCCACGCCTACCCCGCCTAAAACACCTACACCAGCCACACCCACGCCCGCAACTCCAACGCCTACTCCGCCTTCTCCTGGGAAGGAGGAAATATTGTTGGGATTTTCAATGCCGCTTAGTGGAGCCCATGCATACAACGCTTTGATGGTTACAAGGGGATATGAGTTTGCAATTGAGGATATTAATAATGCGGGAGGCGTCTACGTCAAAGAATTTGGACGAAGGCTGAAAATTAAATATGTCTATTACGATGATGAGAGTGATCCTACCAAGGCTAAAACTAACGCGGAGAGACTTATAACAGTGGATAAGGTGGATTTTCTGCTAGGTCCTTTTGCTACTCCTATATGTTTTGCTGTTGCCACGGTGGCTGAAACCTATAAAGTTGTACATGTTACGACAGGGATAGGTAGCATTCCTTGTGAGACGAACAATTATAACTGGACTTTTATACCTTTCCACACAGAGCTGCATAATGGTATGACTATTCTTACTTTTCTGAACGATGCCCTTCCCGGAGGGGGACCCTACAAAATAGCGTTGTGGGCTGAAGATACAACCCTCGGCGCATTTTATGCACAAGGTATATCAGCCGCTGTTGAGAAATTTGCTGCTAAATTCACTGTAGTGCTTAACGAAAAGTATACTCCTGGTCAGGTTAGTTATTCAACAATGATTTTAAAGACTAAAGATGCAAATCCAGACATGGTTTTTGGAATTCCTAGCGCTACGGATGCCATAACCTTAATTCGTGAAAGTAAAGAGTTGGGGTTATCTCCTAAAGTTTTATATTTCCAACGTGCATCTGAGCCTCCTCAGTTCTGGAGTCTTCTAGGCGCCGACGCCCAGGGCGTTATAGGAAGTTTCACCGGACACCCATATCTAAATATACCGAAAAACCTCGAATTAACGAGGAAATACCAAGCAAAATATGGGGAAGTCCCAGGAGTAAATGTTCCTTCAGGTTACGCGGCAGTAGAAGTTTTGACGGCAGCTATCGAGAAGGCAGGAACATTAGATCGGAATCAGGTTAGAGAAACCCTGTGCACTCTTGAAGTTGATACTGTTGTGGGAAAATTGAAGTTTGCAGGTCCAGGACACTGCGACCCATTAGTACGTCCCGGAGCCTATCTGGAACAGATCGTGTATCAATGGCAAAACGGGAAACAGGAAATTGTTTGGCCCTCAGCATACGCCACAGCCACTTTTATTTATCCTAGACCCTCAGAGTAAAACTTTCGTTAATCCCTTCCCTTTTTCTGCCCATCATAAATCTAAAACAAACCAAAATTCAAGCATTTATCAGCTTGAAAATTTACATTTTAAAACGAATTTAGTAGTTAACTATAAGTTGGATTTTGCTGTAATTTTCAATAATGTTTAAATAACGCAGACCTGGTTTGTTGAGATGGTGATTTTATTGATTATGGCCATTGAAGCTTCTAATGTTTCAAAGGTTTTCGGCGTTATCCGCGCTTTAGATGGTTTAAGTTTCAGTGTTGAACTAGGAGAGGTTTTCGGGCTGATAGGCCCTAATGGAGCTGGGAAAACAACAGCTCTGCGGATAATTTCAACTTTGCTTTTGCCTACCTCTGGAAATGTGAAAGTTTTCGGGGTAGATGCCGTGAAGAACGCTGACTCTGTCCGAAGTATTATTTCCTACCTTCCTGAGGAGGCAGGCGCCTACAGATATCTTTCAGGCTGGGAATACTTGGAGTTCATGGCTAAATTCCACACGAATAACAGGGATGAAATGCGTAGGATGGTTAAGGAGGCTGCTGAAATTTCCGGTTTAGGTGAAAGGTTGAAGGATAAGACTAAAACTTATAGTAAGGGGATGAAACGCCGTCTTCTTGTTGCAAGGGCGCTTATGGTTAAACCTAAGTTGGCTATTCTTGATGAGCCTACAAGCGGCTTGGACGTTCTCCATTCCTACCACGTTAGAGAAATAATAAAGAGGTATGTTAAGGAACATGGAGTGACGGTTCTTCTTTCAAGCCACAACATGCTTGAAGTGGAACACCTATGCCATAGAGTTGCCCTTTTGAATAAGGGCGCCATAGTTGCTGAGGGACGCCCGCAGGAGCTTAAGGAAAGGTTTGAATGTGAAAACTTAGAAATGGTTTTCGCAAAGGTGGTTAAGCTTGCTTAAAGGGTTTGGCAACTTTCTTTTCAAGGAGCTTAAAGAGCTTGTTAGAGACCCAAAAATACTTTTAGGCATGATTATTGTGCCTCTTCTAATGTTTCCAGTTTTAGGCGGAGTGATGAGCTATGCTATGCATACTGCCAAAGAAAGCGTGGTAAAAGCAAGCTTGGTTGTGGTAAACAACGATGGGGAAGAATGGTCCTACCAATTCATAAGGTTTCTATCAGTTTCAGGCGTTAGGGTTTTGACCGAAAACAATGTGGAATTAAGCAGCAGCAAAGTCACGGAGCTCTTCTCAAAATATAATACAACCCAAGTTTTGGAAATTCCACAAGGGTTCAGCAGGAACGTAAGCTTACACGCCAACGATCCAACGGTTAAGGCTTCTGTTAAACTTTATGGGCTTCTTACAAGTGCAAATGTTTTTGAAAGTGTGGGCTCATCGCTTATTGATGCTTTAGTTTCCCAGTTTAACAGAGCCTTGGCGCCTGATGTTCTCTACACTGAAAAATCAGCTGTAATTAAGGGAGAAGTCAAAAGAGGCGTTGACCCTGCGGCAGTTTCTGGATTAATGATGGCCCAGTCTATAGCCCTGCCAATAACCATTATGATTTTGCTTACATATTCCATTCAAATAGCCGCCACCTCAGTGGCTATTGAAAAGGAGGAGAAAACCTTAGAAACCCTTCTAACCTTACCTATGAACCGCCTCGCCATCCTCTTTGGAAAACTTTCAAGCTCAATAATTGTGGCAGCCGTGGGCGCATTAGCCTACATGATGGGCTACAGCTACCTTATTGGATCATTAATCAGCGGAAGCCTTTCAGAAACAGCTTTAGATCTAGCCTCTCTAGGGCTTGTTCCATCAGTTTTCGGCTACCTTCTTTTAGGAATCTCCCTTTTTGTTACAATGCTTTCAGCTTTAGCTCTGGCGGTTGTCCTTTCAGCCTTCGCAGAGGACGTTAGAAGCGCCCAGTCTTTTATTGGGTACATATACCCTTTCATATTCCTCCCAGCCTTCGCATTAATGTACATAGACATCAACACACTTCCTTACGCTGTTAGAATCATTTTCTATGCCATTCCTTACAGCCACCCAATAATAGCTTCAAAAGCCGTGGTGATGGGCGACAACCTAACAGCCATCCTTGGAATAATCTACGTCTCAGCCTTCACAATATTTGTCATGTATTTAGCTTCAAGGCTATTTGCCACCGAGAAAATCCTAACTGCCAAGCTTAAATTTAAGGGCTTAAGGAAAAGTAGCCGAAAACCTATTGATAACTTCTAAAACAACCCGGTTTGAAGATTAAGCCTAA
>JAVZIQ010000050.1:0-12153 GCA_038871175.1 Bathyarchaeia archaeon
ATGTTTCATTCTTCCCTTCCTTTTCAAAGCTTTTATTGCTGCGTCTATTCCAGCAGCATTTGCAGCTGCGTTTTCGAAGGCTGTGTGGATCCATGGCACAGCCCATGATGTGTATGGATAAATGGTTGAAACCACTTCCATGCATCCTGTTGCGTTAGTTACTATGGTTGGTCCTCTAACAGCCTTCATAATAAGTCTAAGAACAGTTGCCGATACACATCCTGCACAAGCCCTATGTCCGGGTATGAATAGGTCTGGCTTTTCAACTATTTCTTTCGCGGTAAATTTCCATTCTGTACTCATCTCATTTCCCCCTTATTCTCTTAATCCAACGTATCTTATCGGAGTTTCAACATGTTTTCTTAGAAGTATTTTTTGGAGGTCGTTGTAGATCTCCCTTATTTGAACTCTGCTTGTATCCCTTCCTCCAAGTCCATAAATGTAGTTAACTGTTAATGGGCGTTTTACGCAATCGTAAAGCGCATGGCGGACCTCCTGGAAAACAGCCCCGCCATGCCCTCCAAAACTAATGCTTCTGTCCATCACGGCGACGGCCTTAACGTTTTCAAGAGCCCTCCTTATCTGTTCCACAGGCAGCGGCCTGAAAGTCCGTATTCGCATAAGCCCTGCTTTTACACCTTCCTCCCTTAAATCGTCCACAACTGACTTAACAGTTCCAGCTGTTGAGCCTAAACATACCGTGGCAATTTCTGCGTCTTCAAGACGGTATTGTTCGATTAACCCGTCGCCATATCTTCTTCCACTGACCAAAGCATACTCTTCATTTACTTGGGGAATTACTTCAAGAGCTTTTTTCATTGCTTCCTCCTGTTGCCTTTTGAACTCAAAATAGTAGTTTGGAAAACCAACAGGCCCCATGGTCATGGGGTTTGCTGGATCCAGACAGAGGTCAGCCATTTTTCCTTCATGGGTTAAAACTTTTGCAAATTTGCGGTGTCCAACAAATTTTTTAACAGCATCATCTGGAAGCACATTTAGGTTTTCAAGTGAATGGCTTAAAATGAAACCGTCTAGACAAACCATGGATGGGAGGAGAACCTCAGTGTTTTCAGATATTCGAAATGCCTGTATAACTGAATCGTAAACCTCTTGCACGTTTTCTGCGTAAATTTGTATCCATCCGCCGTCCCTCTGCGCCATGGCGTCTGAATGGTCTCCGTGAATGTTCAGCGGCGAGGATAAAGCTCTGTTTGCAATGGCCATAACCACGGGTGCGCGGCATCCAGATGTTACGAAGAGCATTTCATGCATAAGGGCTAGTCCCGCAGAGGCCGAGGCTGTGAACGTTCTTGCTCCTGTAAGAGAGGCTGTTAGGCATGCTGTTAGGGCGCTATGCTCAGACTCTGTGCAGACGAACTCTGTTTCTACTTCGCCGTTAGCCACATATTCACTGAACCTTTCAACAATTATGGTTTGAGGGGTTATGGGATATGCTGCCACAACGTCTACATCGCATTGTTTTACAGCGTAGGCCACGGCCTCATTTCCGTTTAGGGCTATAGCCCTCTGCTCTAGGGAGCGGTTCAAATAATACACCTCATTCAAGCTTCATTTCTATAGCTTTCACTGGACACTCGTTGGCGCAAATGCCGCAGCCTTTGCAGAAATCATAGTTGAATTCTATATCTTCTCCTTCTCCCTTCAAGCGTATAGCCCCGTCTGGGCAGAAAATTGCACAGATGAGACATAGCGTGCACTTCTGTGAATCCCTAACAGGCTTGTAGGTTTTCCAGTCTCCTGTTAAAAACTCTGTGTTTGGCTTCCAACATATTGCAGCTATTGAAATTTCCCTCCAGCTCTTCTCCTGAGATGTCATTCTGAACATGCCTCCTCGTAAGCCACTTTTATAACAGCGAAGTTCTTCTCCGCTATGTCGCTTCTGAAGCGTTCCTTAACTGTTTTTCCTATGCTTTCTAAATTTACTATGTTGGTGGCGCGGGATACTGCTCCAAGCATGGCTGTGCTGGGTATGGGTAGTCCTAAAATTTTAATGGCAATTTCTGTTGCAGGAACAGTCCAAACTTTCACGTTGGATTCTCCGAGCGTTTTTTTAACGGCAGCTGGGCCTTCCTTTGAGTTTATTATTAACGTTCCCTCTGAACTTAGTCCCTCAGTGACTGGAACTGTTTTAAGCAATGTCTGGTCTAAAACCACAACAACATCTGGATTATAAACCGCGCTGTGTATTTTAATCGGCTCATTGCTTATTCTTGTGAAGGCTGTAACTGGGGCGCCCATTCTTTCAGGGCCGAATTCTGGAAAAGATTGAATGTACTTTCCTTCATAAAGGGCTGACTTGGCGAGAAGTTCGCTGGCCGTCCAAGCGCCTTGTCCGCCTCTTCCGTGCCACCTTATCTCGACAACTTTTTTCAACATTTAACTCTCCATTGAATCTTTGAACAATTGGAAAACCTCCCATATACATCTTTCTAACGAATTTAAAGCTCGTGTACATGCAATTCTCGTCTAAGCTTCTGAGATCAAATCCTTTAACACATCTTTCACTGGATTTTGAAAAATTTCCCTTACACGGTTTAAAAGCTCAACTCCATTCTCGGTGACAGAGTAATACTTAATACGCCTCCTCCCTTTCCTCGTCCATTTCCCCGCCACCAACTTGTTTTTTTCCAAATCATATAGTAAGGGATAAACTACGCCTGAATAAAAATTCCATCCCGTTAAATTATTCAACTCTTTAGAAAGGCTGTAACCTGACATTGGTTTTCGGCTTAACAGCCATAAAATGACAATTCTGCTAAAACCTCTAATAGTGGCTTTAAACAGGTCTCTTTCCACGTTAGCCATTCAAGGCAACCTTTAAGTTTATATGTTATCCTTTTTTAAAATATAAACGCTTTTTAAATAGGTGAAGATGGCATATCAAAATCAGAGTATGCGTGTGGAGTTCAAAATGAGGATTGGCGAAGGATTTGTTCGAGGCCTTCAAAAACCCATTATTCTTTGGCTTTTATCCCATAAGCCCAGATATGGGTATGAAATAATGGTGGAGTTTAAAAGGCTGACTGGAGTTAAACTGAAACCTGGAATAGTTTATCCATTTCTTCATAAGCTTGAAAAAGAAGGTTTTGTTAGTGGCGAATGGGTTAAAAATGGAAAGAGAAAGGTTAGACATTACTCCCTAACTAAAAATGGAGAATTTCTCCTTCAAAAATTAAGGGGAATGTTTACAAAGCCAATAAAAGAGTTTTTCTTAGACTTTATTGAAAAAAGTAAGAAATAAGCTAGCGCCCCAAAAGATTTTAATGTTATGTTATGTTGTTTTGAACTTTTAAATCACTTCACATTTTTAATAAAAATGTTAGGAGGGAAAAATTAAATATATCAAATTTTAAATGTTTTATTTTTAACAATATGCTCTTAGTGTAAACTCTTCCCTTTGGGGGGAGGCTCTACGCCAGAAATACTGTTGACGGCTGATCGTACTTTGATGAGTGACTATCATCACAATGAATTTGTTGGATTTGGGACATGTGCTCCTCCTAACGTCATTCCAGACATGCTTTACTCTTGGCTTTTCTTCCCTCCGATTAAGAATAGACGAGGTGTGCCAATAGCTGCACCTTACGGGTTGAGGAAGATTGAAGCACAACTTATGGCGGAGGGATTTGATGTATTAACAGTTGATCCTGAAAATGTTTGGAGGTACATTGAAGATGCAAGGGTTTTAGGGGTACATGTCATGGATCCATTCGGGGTTGGTCCAGCCTCAAGTACATTTGCTGCTGTTTTAAAGAAAGAGCCTTTTCTTGCACAGCACTTTCGAAGGCTGTTGGAAAAGAGGGAAATTAAAAGGGCGAAAAAACGGGGTTTAAAAATAATTGTTGGAGGTTCTGGTGTCTGGCAATTTCGTTACAGGGAGAAATTTGCTTCAGAACATGGAATTGACTGTATAATTGACGGAGAAGCTGAAAAGGTTATTGGAAAGATTATGCGCGCTGCCTTTAAAGGCGAGCAGCTGCCCCAATACTATGAGGTTGGAGTTGGGGAAACACCAAGTTTAGAGGAAATACCTAACATTGTAAATCCTTCTATTAACGGTTTAGTTGAAATTGGAAGAGGCTGTTGTAGAGGATGCAGGTTCTGCAGCGTCACTCTAAGGCCTCTAAGATGGTATCCCCTGGAGAAAATAATGCATGAAATAAATGTGAACGCTAAAAGTGGATATGCCTACAATGTATGCTTACATGCTGAAGACGTCATGCTTTATGGCTCCAAAAACACCTTACCAGATGATGAAAATCTAATAAAACTTCATAAATCTGTAATTGAGAAAAGCCCTGCGGGTTTGAGTTGGAGTCACTGTTCCCTCGCATCCGTAGCCTCAAAACCAAAGCTGTTCTCTAAAATAGCTGAAATAATACTGCAAAACCAGTCTTGGTGGGGGGCTGAAATAGGCATAGAAACAGGCTCATCAGAGCTTGCGAGAAAGATCATGCCTGCAAAGGCTCATCCGTTTAAACCTGAAGAGTGGCCGGATGTTGTTCGCACAGGAATGGGGTTAATGCATGACAACAGACTTATCCCTGCATGCACTTTAATAGTGGGTTTTCCAGAGGAAAGTGAAAACGACATTATAAGAACCATAGAGCTTGTGGAAGATCTTAAAGATGTTAGAAGCCTAATCGTTCCGCTGTTTTTTGTCCCGATGGGTAAACTGAAAAATGAAAATTGGTTTAAAGAAACTGAAATGACTAAACTTCATTGGCAACTTCTAATTACATGCCTAAAACATGATTTTTATTGGATAGATAATTTAATCAGCTTGGCTTTCTCAGGTAAATGGTATGCAAAAATTATGCGCTCGCTTTACACGCTTTTCGTGCGAATTATAGAAAATAAAATTAGAAAGGCTGGAATAAATTAATAATGCCATAACAAGAGGGGCGGAATAAACTTAAATACCTAGTTTTAACTCAAACTTTAGCGAAGTTGGAATGCGCCGCCGTAGCTCAGGTTGGTAGAGCGGCTGGCTGTTAACCAGTCGGTCGTAGGTTCGAGAATTTGGGGGAACACTCCAGTCGAAAATCCTACCGGCGGCGCCTCTATTTTCCAGCTGAACCAAGCTTTAGAAAATATTGAAGGCTTACGTTGAAATGCGTATGTCAGAACTGTTTTAAGATGTCTTCCCTCTCCATTATGTAACCGCAGTAATGGCACTTTAAAATGAGAGGTTCCTCGCATATAACATAGAACTTGGTTTGAACAGGCTCGTTGCTGTTGCTTATACAAGCTGGATTTGCACATTTAATTATGCCTTCAATTACTGTTGGAAGCTTTACCCTCTGTTTATCAACCACATTATAATTTCGAACGATGTTTATTGTTGCATGGGGAGCGATAAGGGCAATTTTATGGACTTCTTCTGGGTTAAGCTCCCTTCCCTCAATCTTCACTATGTCCTTCACTTTAAACCTCTTACTAGGCACATTAATTGCAATTGTAATTATTCTTTTCTCCTTTCCAGTTATGCCTAAAATCTTAACAACATCCAGTGCATGTCCACCTGTTATGTGGTCTATTACTGTTCCATCCTTAATCTTGGAAACATACAGCATGGTTTCGCTCAATAAACTCCCTCAAGTTTAAGGCTATAATAATGCAGGAATAAAAGGTTTTTATCTTTAAGCACTTTGTATTAGAGTGGGCTGTAAAAGTATTTGGTCCTGAGAGGGATGAATGCTTGAAGTTTGAGGGGAGGGATATAATCTCTATAAGAGATTTCTCAAGAGATGAAATTGACTATGTTTTAGGTGTTGCATCTGCAATTGAACCCCTTGCTGTAAAAGGTTCAGACATGCTTAAGGGCAAGATCCTCGCCACCCTCTTTTTTGAGCCTAGCACACGCACCCGCCTAAGCTTTGAGGCAGCAATGCATAAGCTTGGAGGTTCAACAATAGGATTCGCCGAAGCAGAGATAGCTTCAGTTAAGAAGGGGGAAAACTTGGCGGATACTGTTCGAACGGTTGAGAACTATGCCGATGTGATAGCTTTAAGGCATCCTCTTGAAGGGGCGGCAAGGCTTGCAGCTGAGTTTGCAAAGGTGCCGATTATAAACGCTGGAAGCGGTGCTGAAGAGCATCCCACCCAAGCCCTCCTAGACCTTTACACTATTTTGAAGGAGAAGGAGAGAATTGACGGTTTAAAAATAGCATTAGTTGGAGATTTAAGGTATGGAAGAACTGTTCATTCTCTTGCTTATGCCCTATCAAACTACAATGTTGAACTTCATCTTGTTTCTCCTGAATCTTTGAAAATGCGCCGCGAGGTTCTGGAAGAAATAAAACAGAAGATTTCTGTGCGTGAGGAGACAAGCCTTGATAAGGTGGTTTCCATAGTTGACGTTTTATATGTGACTAGAATTCAGAGGGAACGCTTCCCAGATCCTGCAGAGTATATGAAGGTTAAAGGTTCTTACAGAATAGGTTTGGAAAGCCTGGAGAAAGCCAAAAGAGATTTAATAATTATGCATCCTCTTCCCCGGGTTGATGAAATTTCTGCAGCGGTTGATAAAACTCCGCATGCCCGCTATTTCCAGCAGGTTTGGAACGGCATAGTTACAAGAATGACGCTTCTAGCCTTAATTCTTGGGGCAATAAAGTAAACAGTGTTTCAAATTATGCTAAGCCTTTTAGGCGTATCGCCTGAAATATGATAATGTGCTGACGGACTCGCATGAAGGACATTTGTGCTGCAGTCCATAATAGCTTCTCTTGCACGTTATGCAATAAGTTAAATTGCGATTATACGTGAAGAACCTCATCCCATAATTTTCAACGAGGCTGCGTGTTAATGTTAGCAGTTGGCTAGGCTCATATTTAAACTCGCCTAGGTCTAAAACTGTTAGGCTTCCGCCGTTAAAGGGTTTCTGCAGCTCAACAGCTTTAGCTAAGGTTTTATCTTGTAGTCTTCCTCCGCCCTGTAAAGCTATCTTTTCATATGTTGAGTAGTAGGGTTTTTCTCTTGTCCCTTGAAATCGAACTCTTCCAACACCGTATCTTTCAATGTCCTGTCTTGCAAGCCTTTCCATGGCTTCAGGGTATGGCAAGACTGAAAAGAGCAAGCGTTTTTCCCTTCTTCTTTCACCCTTGAAAGCTAAATCTGAAAGGTATTTCGCGATTTCTAATGCAAAAATTGCCACATTCCCATCCTCGTTTAGCCTTTTTCCGTAATAGGCTTCTGCACACTCCTTCAACCCTGCAATGTTTATTAGAAATGCAGAGTTTTCAGCTCTGAAGTACTGGTCGCCGCTTGAAAAATGCATAAGTCTTGGAAGAAGGGCTTTACCTCCATGTTTTAGGCTTCTAGACTTGACTTCAAGGGCTGAGGAGGCCAATTCAAGCCTTTTCCCGAGTGTTTCGAAAAATCTTGCCTTGTTTTTACCGCATTCGTATGCGATTTGCGGTAAATTAGCTGTGACGCATCCCATAATGCCTGCGCGTAATGTGTCAGTTTCCCAGTCGCCTTGAACATCCGCGTTTAAAAAACATCCCGTAGATGAGAAAACTGAATATCTATCATTAAAGAGGTTTGCAAAGTATATATTGGCTCCTTCGCATGCTGCAGCATGGGCTTTCAAAAGTATTTCCTTGGCTTTCTCGTTGTGGAAGCTATCGGGACGAATTTTGACAACAACTTTAGGGCTTAAAAGGGGCTTTTCAACGGTTTCCTCGCTTAAGATTTCAATGGTAAGGGATGCTAGAAGCAAGCTTTCTTCGGCGAAATTTTCATAGGTTGCATGGTTATCTGAAGCTCCAACTGCAGCTTTTTCAGCCAAGAAGTCTGGTAGAGTGAGCTCAAGGCCTATGGAGGAGTTTGTGAAACGGCTTATGTTCATAATGAACGTTCTCAATTCTTCTTTAATTTTTGTCTTCTCAACATCCTTAACGAAGGGGGATAGAAAAACATTGAAGTATTCCATTGTTTGGTTTTGGTCAACCTCTCCGGCAAAATGTAAGAGGGCGGTGAAAATCAGATTGAGGGCAGACCTTAAATCTTGAGGAGGCGGATGGGAAGGGTTAAAGAAGTTGAAGTTTTCAAAGTTTAAGCCATTTCTAATGAAAAAACGTAGATCATGCCACACCTCTGAAGGTTTTAAAATCCAGCAACCTAAACTGTGAAGATGCAATGCTCCGGATAAATGTGCGTCTGCCACATCCCTTGGCAATACATTAAGAAGGGTGTACTCTTCGAGGACATTTTTTCCAGCTGCTTCACATATAAATGCTGCACCGTGAAGTGCTTCTATTTCAGATAATATGGAAGTAACATCGTGGACTGGTAAACCTAGACGGGTAAGCCTATGCCTATACTCCTCCAAACCTTTTTCAACTAAAATCGCGTTAACAACCTCTCTTATAAGGGGAGCCGTCAAATATTTTGTTCTAGCCTTGATAAGCCTTTTTTCAGCTTCTTTCGCCACTTTCTGAGCTAGGTCTGTTGGCGTTCCAGCCTCCTTTATGAGGCTTTCTGCAATCTTAGCTGAGTCAAACTCCTCTAAAGTGAAACGAGAGGTTCGAACAAGCATCTTCTCAGGCTTAAGGCCTTTCCTCTCAATTTCATCAGCAACCCCAATAACAACCCTTCCCAAATCTGTTAACCTATACTTTTTAGACTCTACATCAGCCTCAATTAAATCAGCTTTAAGCAAGAACTTTAAATGGTAAGCAAACCTTCCCGCATCCCTACTTGGACTCATCTTTAAAAGGTTCATCAACTCAGTATACGAAAGAGAACCCCTGTCATAAAGCAAGTTTAAAATTTGAAGCCTAACAGTTGCAGAAATAGCCTTCAACACTTTAATGCCCTTCATCCTAAACTGACTAGACAAATTATGACCACCCAGCAACAGCCAAAATAATATAGCAAATACAAGTTTAAAAGTTAAGGGAAACACCTTTAAAACACAATCATATTAAAAAATATTTCAAATATATGGAGGGGCTGTCGGCTAGCTTGGTCTAGGCTTGGAGACTTGGGCTCTCTAAGCGTGTTGGCATCTGCCACTTGCGGGAAGGACCCCGGTTCAAATCCGGGCAGCCCCACCAACATTTTGTTGAACGCAGCTTGCTTCGGCTTTGTTGCTGGTTTAAGGCTTGAGGCTGGCTGATTTGTTGATGCTATCAGGGTTTAGGACGATCCTAGGAGGGTTCCAGCTATGTATCGTGAACTGTCATAATAGAAGGTTGTCAAATAGTCGTTTATGCCTGCATGGCTGGGCTATGGTGTTGTTTCGTATTGATCCGTTTTCTAAGAGTGTGAATGGATTTTCTGTTTGGCTGTCAGGAGCATAACTTATCTACGGGTAACATAGGGATGTTTACAATGATAAGCTATTCTATCCATTGTTGGAAAAAATTAGTGGGTAGGGAAAATAAAGAGTTTCTGCAACTCATAGTGTTCGTAAAGAGAATAGATAAGTGATTTTATTATTGCTTATCTAATAAGCATAAGTCTTATATTAAATGCTCTTGCTTATTCTATTTTGGAGTTGGATGCTTTGAGTAAGGATGTTCCGAGTTGGGTTTTGCGGCGTTATGAGATTTTGTGGGATGCTTTTGGCGGTAAGGCGTTTAGGTTTGAGGATGCTGCTAAGGTTTTGATGGATAGAAATAAGGATGCTTGGGAGCAGGTGCCAGTTTTTCTTTCGGAGTTGCGGAAGGCGAGTTGGCTTTTGGTGGAGTCTGATGTACGTGATGCTCGGCAAAAGGTCTACAGACTGAAGAGTCGAGAGGCGGAGTTTGAGGAGCTGTTGGGAAGGGGCGATGTTGATGCTTTGTTGAAGAGGGCTGCGGATTTAATTAGGACGCGGGTGGATTACAAGTTTATTCTTATTCTGCTTTTCTTGAAGCGGATTAGTGATAAGTGGGATGTGGAGTTTGAGGAGGCTTATCGTGAGGCTTTGGCTCAGGGTTTAAGCGAAGAAGAGGCGCGGGCTGAAGCGCTGCGTGAGGAGTTTCACTGGTTTAATTTGCCTGAGGAGTTTCGTTGGGAGAGTTTGCGGAAGGATGTGAGGGGTTTGACCGAGAGGCTTTCTAAAGGGCTTAAGGCGATTGCTGAGCTTAATCCTGAGTTGAAGGATGTTGTGGATAGTGTGGATTTTGTTCAGTTTGCTGGTAGTCGTGAGAATGCGGAGATTTTGCGCCAGTTGGTGGAGTTGTTTAGTGAGCGGAAGTTGAATCATGTTAGTGCTGACGTGTTGGGGGATGCGTATGAGTGGATTCTTCGGTATTTTGCGCCTACCAAAGCGAAGGAGGGCGAGATTTATACGCCTCGTGAAGTTATTAAGCTGTTAATTGAGGTTTTGGATCCGAAGCCTTTGGAGAGCGTTTATGATCCTGCTTGTGGTTCTGGGGGTATGTTGATTTCTGCGTTTAAGCATGTTGAGGAGCGGTTTGGCAGAGAAGAGGGGGGTAAGGTTTTTTTGTTTGGGCAGGAGGCTAATCAGGGTATTTTGGCTTTGGCTAAGATGAATATGTTTATTCACGATATCCGCGATGCACATTTGGAGTTTGGCGACACGTTGCTTTATCCCAAGTTTAAGGAGGCTGATAGCCTAAAGCGGTTTGATGTGGTTGTGGCTAATCCGCCTTGGAATCAGGATGGTTATGGCGAGGATGTTTTGAAGAAGGGGGAGTTTTGGAAGCAGAGGTTTGGTTTTGGTTTTGTGCCGAGGCAGAGTGCGGATTGGGCTTGGATTCAGCATATGCTTGCGTCTGCTAAGGATGATGGTGGGCGTGTGGGCGTGGTTATTGATAATGGTTGTTTGTTCCGTGGCGGAAAAGAAAAAGCGGTGCGGTCTGCCGTTTTGGAGCGGGATTGGGTTGAATGTGTGATTTTGTTGCCTGAGAAGCTATTTTATAATACTGGTGCGCCTGGGGCTATACTGATTTTTAGGAAGAGTAAGCCTGCTGAAAGGAAGGGGAAGATTTTGTTTATTAATGCTTCTCGGGAGTTTGAGCAGCATCCCGAAGTGCGTAAGCTGAACATTCTTGGCAAAGGGAATATTGGGAAGATTGTTGAGGCGTATAGGCGTTTTAGTGATGAGAGGGGTTTCGCTCGGGTTGTGGGTTTGGATGAGGTTAGGTTGAATGATTATAATTTGAATGTGACTTTGTATGTTAGGGAGGAGGAGGAAGGCGAAAAAATAGACATAACAAAAGAATGGAACGAACTCAAAGAACTGGAAAAACAAAAACAAGAGATTGCAAGCAAATTAGAGGAATATATCTCTGAAATAGCCAGAGCAATCGGTGGACAAGAATGATGTTTTACAAAGAAAACCAATTCAAAGACACACCATTAGGCAAAATACCAAAGGAGTGGGAATGTCGAAGTCTAAATGACGTAGTCGCTTCCTGCGAAAATGGAGTCTGGGGTGATGAACCGTCGGTAAATGAGAATTCTTATCCAGTGATAAGGTCAACTGAAATTACACATGACGGAAGAATAGACTTATCAAGCGTGGCTTATCGAAAAATTTCAGAAGAAATGGTGGAAAGGTATGCATTAAAGAACGGTGATATTTTAGTTGTTGGATCAAGCGGTTCAGCTCATCTTATAGGTAGAACTGCATTATTCTTAAGTTCTGACGATAGAAAATATCTTTTTTCTAATTTCATGATAAGAATTCGTCCGCGAAACATAAATCCACATTTTCTTTATTATTTCCTTAACAGTAATGAATACTTCGCTTTTCTCAAAAAGTTACAACAAACGTCAACTGGATTAAGGAATCTTCGAAGGAAAGAGTTTCTTAAGCTCAATTTGCCTTTCCCTCCGTTTAGTGAACAGGAGGCTATTGTTGGGGTTTTGGGTGTTGTTGATTCTGTTGTTGGGTTGGTTGATAGGGTTATTTTGAAGACTGAGCGTTTGAAGAAGGGTTTGATGCAGACGCTTCTAACACGGGGAATAGGACACAAAGAATACAAACAAACACCAATAGGAACAACACCAAAAACATGGCAAATAGTAAAATTAGGGGATGTTCTTGAATTATGCCAATATGGCTTATCAGTAAGGTTTGGTGAAACTGGAAAATATCGCATTCTTAAAATGGATGATATAGTTGATGGAGTGGCAATCCCAGATAATGCCAAATTCGTTGACTTGGAC
>JAVZIQ010000051.1:0-1476 GCA_038871175.1 Bathyarchaeia archaeon
TTTTTGGCTGTTATTCCCTTAATGTATGCTCCTGAAACTCTTCCTGAAAAGGCTAGGAGGGAGAGGGAGCTTAAAAGTTATGTTGAAAAAGCTAAAAAGGTTAGGGAAAAGTTTACCTAACTTTTAGAAAAAGTAGCTTTAATAAGGGGGAAGACATGTTTTTCCACATCTTCATAACCACTGAGTGTAATTTGCAGTGTAGATATTGTTTTGGCGAGGCTTTGAACGATATAGATGATAATTTCGGCGGTTTTGAGGTGGATTATTCCCTACCAAGGCGGTTAGGTTATGATTTAGAAGTTTTGAATAGGTTTTGCCAGAAGGATCCCAGGTGTGTTTTTATTTTATATGGTGGAGAACCTCTTTTATACGTTGATTATGTGAGACGGGTTTTAGATTGTGTCAAAGCTGAGCACTTTATAATTCAGACGAACGGATTGTTATTAGACAGTTTAGAACCAGATTACGTTAACCGTTTCATCGCTATTCTCGTCTCTGTAGATGGGGATGAAGCTTTAACAGACTTTTATAGAGGGAAAGGTGTTTTCCGCAAAGTTATTGAAAATTTAAAACTAATCAAACAAAACGGGTTTAAGGGCGAACTCATCGCGAGAATGACTGTTATGGAGCAGACGGACATTTATAGGCAGGTTTTGTGGCTTTTGAATAACAGGGATTTCCCATTCTTTTCTGTTCATTGGCAGCTTAATGCTGGATTCTGGGGGAAAGACTTCAGAAGGAGGAAGTTTAAAGAGTGGAGTGAGGAAAGCTATAACCCGGGAATTCGGCGCCTTGTTAAATTTTGGGTTGACCAAATGGAAAGTAAAGGGGTTGTTCTACGCTTATACCCGTTCTTAGGGGTAGCCCAATCTCTTTTGCTGGGTGAAGAAAGAAGTCCACTTCGATGTGGGGCTGGATGGATAAACTATGCCATACAAACAGATGGCACAATAATTCCATGTCCTAGTATGTGGGGAATGCGAGACTTCTATCTAGGCCACATTAAAAGTGCTCATCCGTTGAAGCTGAGAAAAATAAGTGTTGGCGAACCATGTATAAGCTGTGATATATTTAGTATTTGCGGGGGCAGATGCTTGTATGCCAACATTACTAAAAGATGGGACGATAAAGCTTATAGCTTGGTTTGCGGCACGGTTAAGAATCTCATAGAAGCTGTAATTGACGAAATTCCGAGGATTAAGAAACTAATTGAAGATAATAAAATAGGGATAAAGGATTTTGATTTTATGAGGTATAACGGGTGCGAAATTATTCCCTAGCTCTTTACGTGTCACGCGCATCTCAAAGTTTTCTTTTGGACTGCAACTAAGAAAACTTGACGTTTTTTCTCTCATTTTTCTTTAATTTGCTTAGGATATGTAATCCGAAAGGAATTGTTGGCAAAACGGCGGCGAGAGTGTGGGACAGCAAATTTCTGGTACATATTAAGTATTCATAAAGCTTATTTAAAAGTAC
>JAVZIQ010000051.1:1486-2481 GCA_038871175.1 Bathyarchaeia archaeon
GATTGTGATGGCTAATGCCTGATTTTACCCACGCTGTTTTTAAGCGGTTTTTTAGGAGAAAAGTCTATTTTTTGTTTTTTATGTGCGGCTTTGTATTGGCGTTTTGTTCTTCTTCAGTTCACTGTGCTGGTGGTTGGGTTTGGGTCAGAAACACTGTTGCCGGCTTTCATGGTGAGGCTGTTGTAGGAACTGGGACTGCTTTATACATAGCTAGAGGTTACGATTTTTATCGTTATACGCCTTCTAATAACAGTTTTGTTAGGTTGTCGAGTCCTCCTAAGCCTGACGGCTCTGCCTTTAAGACCGGGACTGCTTTGGCATGGGATTTTAACGGTCACATTTACGCCTTGTTCGGTTCTGCAGGGGGTGAAAGTCGCAGATGGTTTTATCGTTACAGCATTTCAAGCAATTCATGGGAGGCATTGGCGGACACCCCATTTGAACAAGGTGAGGGCGATGCCATAACTTATGTTACAGACCGCGGATTATACGCCCTAATAGGGGGCGAGGAGCGTCAAACGTATTTTATGCTTTACGATCTGAAAATAAAGAGATGGATAAATCTGGCCAATCCTCCAGGCGGTACAGGCGATGGAGCCTCTCTAATATGGACTGGAGGAGACTATCTCTATGCCCTCAGAGGCGAGTTCCTTGAGAATAAGCCTATCTACGATTTTTGGAGATACAGCATATCAAAAAACAACTGGGTTTCTTTGGCAGATGTACCTGCAAAACCTCATGATGGAGGCGTTGGCGGGGTGGGTGACGGAGGCTCCCTACTCTACGTAGGCTTTTGGATGCATGATCAAGAAGACTATATATACGCTTTAAGCGGCAACCAAGCTTATCCAGAAACTCCTTCACCAATACCTGACAAAAGGTTCTACAGATATACGATTTCCATGAATATTTGGGAGCAGCTTCCCGATCTTCCCTTCGGCATAGGTGATTATGTAGGGTGCAGGCTTGGATACGTTGAGGGAAGCATTTACGCT
>JAVZIQ010000051.1:2491-12152 GCA_038871175.1 Bathyarchaeia archaeon
TGGCAAGGAGCCCCAGAATCATGGGAGGGGGGAGGAGACGACCTTGCAAAGTATGTGATCCCTACGGAGACCCATGACTTATCAATTGACGTAATCGTTTCAACACAATGCATATACTTCGGGCAGAACGCAACATTGAACATCACAATTACTAATAATGGAACAGTGAAAGAGCAGAATCCCATTATAAAAATATGGCTCGACGACTTTACAAGTTTTAACGTTACACTCAACGGATTGATTGAACCTGGCAAGTCGTTGAGAAAAACTGTCTTGATACCTACAATGGGACTTGAAGGTTTCAAATCCATTAAACCTGGCAACCATACTTTCAGAGTTGAAGTTTGCCCAGTTCCAGGTGAGGTTCAATTAGAAAACAATGTATTCAGCTTGAACTTTTCAGTTTTGCCAGACTATATACGACCAAGTATAAGCAAGCCTTTTCAGAGCCCTCCAAAAGATAGTGTCCATCCATTTCAAAAAGTAACTGTAAGCGTTAATGTCACGGACAGTGAGAGCGGAGTGAAAAACGTAACCCTACTTTATCAAGTGAATGGAGGTGATTGGATTACCCAGCTTATGCTATTCAACTCCTATACGTCCCTATACGAGGCTGTTATTAAGGAGTATCCTGAGGAAACAAGAATTGCCTATAAAATATTGGCCTATGATAACGCAGGAAACATTGCCCAGCAAAATAACGCCGGAGGATACTTTATATACACTATAATACCAGAAGTCTCGCTAACTAACATTCTTGCCTTATTTATGATTCTATCAGTTATTGCAGTTATCTCTGCAAGGAGGAAACGATATTAAATTTTGAAAAGATAAAAGAACTTATATGAATCATTTAGGTTTATGGTTGGCGAAATTCTATTTTCGAGAAAACACGTTTTTTAAACTTCTAAACTGCCCTTTTTGAGGAGTTAATACTGGTTTAACTTTAACAAGGTCTCCATTAGCAATTCCAAGGTCACGCTGCGCCTGATCGGGTATCTGCACCACTTTTTTCTGTGATTCCTCCATTGGTTGAACTTTAAATCTGCCTCTTTTTCCCAGAGCTGTTTCAACTTCAACTTCTTCAACTTTTCCTCCCCAGGTGGATAAGGCTTCCCTGGGAATACGTACAGTTTTGGACCAAGAAGCATAGAGCATTCCTAGGTTTTCAACTATAAAATGGTCTTCTGAAGGCTCTACAGCGCCTTCAACTCGAGATCCATATTCAGCCGCCTCTTCACGCTCCCTTTTCAAAATCTCCCCGAATAGCGCTCCAGCAGTCTCTTGAATTGTTTTAATCTCAGGCTTTTCATGTTCCAAATCTCTTGATGCGACCTCACCTTTAACCTCATAAAGCATGCAATCCAAAACCTTCACACAAGTTAGGCATTCAACAGGTATTTCCTCGCCTTTCGGACGTTGACTCAGATAACCAAAACTATGGGTACAATTAATATCAACAACCACAGGTCTATGGCTTTCGCTTTTTGCCTCCGCCTTCTTTTTCATGTTCACTCCACTCTTAAAAAATAAACTATTGAAGTTCTTAATCTTGATGAATTCAAAATAAGTACTAATAAACCCTATTCAAAATAAAAGGACTATAGAGGCCCATCTTCTTCATTTTATTATTATTTCTGTATTGTTTGTGAGGTTTTATATTAGTTAAATTTGAAGATAAAAAAATCCCAAATAAGCATTGTACCATATTAGTAGAGAAACATTTTTGATTTCCCTCGGTTTTCTTTATCGTTTTAGGCTGCACTTTTGTCCGGACAAAAGGTTTTAATTTTTTGGTTCTACCTATCTTTTGGCCTGAGTTGGTTTTAGGATTGTTTAAAATTCTAGAAAAAATTCAATTTTCTTTCTCCAATCACCTTGGATATTATTAAGGTCTGTCATGCTTTCATATAATTGTTAATGCAAAACATTCGAGGGCTTCATAAATCTTTATAATGTAATTTGTTTTAATTATTTTGAAATGTCAGGCACGCGGGTAGGTAATGTTACTTTCCATTTGGAGGAGAGTGGGGAAGGTAAACCTCTAATTCTTTTGCATGGTTTGTTAGGGTCGATTGAAAGTGATTGGAGGAGGTTTATTCCGCTTTTTTCTAGAGAATATCGTGTGATTGCTGTAGATATGCGCGGTCATGGTCTAACAAATAATCCTGATGGTAAGTTGTCCGATGCGCTCTTCAGAGACGACTTAATTGGGTTGCTTGACGCATTACATTTAGATTCTGTTCTTGTATGCGGCTACAGCCTAGGCGGATTTGTGGGTTTAATGGCTGGAATTAAACAGCCTGGACGGATTAAGGCTCTTGTAATGCACGCGTCAAAAATGTATTGGGATGAGAACGCAGTTCAATCTATGATTGGAAAAATGGATCCTGACAGAGTGGTAGCTGAAGATCCTAAATTTGCAGAGGTGCTTCAAAAGTTTCATGGAAATCGCTGGAGAAATCTCCTTAGAGAGGCAGCTTCCTTCATGAAAAATAAAGGGTCAAAAACTTTGGACAGGGATTACCTTGAACGTGTAAACTTTCCAGTTTTGGTTTCTGTAGGAGACCATGATGATTTGATTCCGCTGGAGGAAGCCGTGCGATTTTACAGATCCCTTCCAAGAGGCGAGTTGCTAATTATGCCTAACACTAGACACGGCATTAGGAGCGTACGTGAAGATATTTTCATACCAATTGTATTAGACTTCTTTAAACGAGCCACGCAATAACAAATTTCTTTAACTGCACGAGTACCCTGTAAGCTACAAGACTAGGATATTTATGTAATGCTTCGTTTGAAAATGGTTTAAAGAGTTGTTTCAAGCGTATGTTCATTTTATTTTATGTAATTTATTACGCTTCTATCCCTAGGTTTTTCAGGCGGTGTTTCATCTTTATATCCAAGGGCTATTGTGCATACATGCTCATATCCTTCCGGGATTCCTAACTCCCTTTTTAGGATGCCTCCTTCTTCTCCTTTAAACAGGAATTCCGTGCTTGTCATTATATGGGAGCCTATGCCTAAAGATTCTGAGGCTATTAAAATGTTTTCTGCTGCGCAGGAGCAATCAATCTGAACGAAATTGGAGAAGGCTTGCTTTTCTGCTGTAACAACAATTACTGTAGGAGCGTTGCCGAAAACTGTGAAGTCAGGCTCGCTTGCCCTCTTCCTAAGGAACTCTATATCTGAACTTTTAAGGTTCTCCTTCATCACCTTCTCCATTCTATTGATCATGTTTCTATTCTGAACAACTGTGAAATGCCATTTCTGTTGATTCCTAGCGTTCGGAGCATATATTGCACACTCTAATATTTCTTTTAATGCAGAGTCAGGGATTTGTTCAGACTTAAATCTTCTAATACTTCTCCTACTTTTAATAACTCTTATAGTTTCATTCATGCTTCAACACATGTGTAAAATATATAGGGTTAGATGTTTAAATTTTAAGTCTCTTGGAATTATTTTATGAGTATAGCTGCTCCATTTTCAAGTTGGTGACTGAAAATTGAGTAGTTTCGTTAAAGTTGGCGGAAAGGTTTTTGAAGGAATCTTTATAAGGAGAATGACGCGCTTCACAGCGTTGGTCCATTTTAAAAGCAAAAATGTTTTATGTTTTTTACCAAATCCAGGTAGATTACATGAACTTTTAACTCCTGGTGTGAAAGTTATTTTAAAAAGACCAGCCTTTCTTAAAAGGAAGACGTGCTACGACTTGATAGGGGTTTATTGTGGATTGCAGTTGGTATCTATAGACTCCCGTATTCCAAACAGGCTTGTCTCCAAAGCTTTAAAAAATGGGGATATACCTGAGTTTTCTGGATATAGAAAAATCATAACTGAATATCGACATGGAAATTCTAGGTTTGACTTTCTCCTCTCTAACGATTTTGCGCCATGCCTTCTAGAGGTTAAATCATGCACTCTTGTAATGGATGGAGTTGCTATGTTTCCAGACGCAAAAACTGTCAGAGGAACAAAGCAGGTTTTGCAACTTTCTAAAGCCAAGAAAGAGGGGTTTAGAGCTTGCATACTCTTTATAGTTCAGAGGATGGATGCTTCCTCCTTTACTTTGAATGAAAAGGCTGATCCTAATTTTGCAAGAGTTTTAAGGGAGGCCTCAAAATGTGGTGTTGAAGTTTATGCCTATCGCTCAGAATTCGACGGGTATAAAATTGCTCTTAACGGTAGAATAAATGTTAAGTTATAGACCCTTACTATTTGTGGCGAGGCTGAATTCATTTTTTAGAAAAGGAAATTTTAAAAATAAGTTTTACATGTAAAGATTTAAATCTAGAAGTCTAAGAGGGCTTATTATGGCTGAGGTTAATTTGAGAAGGTTTGTAGCAGCTGACCCTGGAAAATGCACAGGCTGCAGTCTATGCGAGTATGTATGTGTTTTGGAGAAGAATGAACCCCTCTGGAACCCTTTAAGGTCAAGAATAAGGGTTATTCGTTTATCCCCCATTTTCAACATTGCAATGGCCTGCAGGTTCTGCAAGGACGCCCCGTGCGTTAGAGCTTGCCCAAGGAAGGCTTTAACCCAGTCTGAGGATAAGGGCCTCATACTAATCGACGAAGCTAAATGTGACAGGTGTGGGTGGTGCATTCAGGCTTGTCCGTACGGCGGAATATCACTTCACCCTGACAAGGCATCTGTTCTTGTCTGCGACTTATGCAACGGAGAACCTAAATGCGTTGAATTTTGTCCCGAAGAAGCCTTAGAGCTTGTATGTGAGGACGAGGCTGCCAGCAAAAAGTGGATATCAGCGCTTGAAAAGGTGCCAGCTGAAATTGAGAAATTAACAGGCTTGGTTAAAAGAAGAGAGCTGGAAGCCCTTTTCAGCGAGGCTGAGAACAGGGCTAAGAGGATTTCAGAAAAACTTGAAGAGATAAACAAGAAATGGGGAATTAAGCTTAAAGTCTAACAATCCTCGAAATTAGCTATAAAATCTCAGTGGTGGCAAGATGCCATTTTAAAAACAGATGGGTGGAGATTTTCAATTTTCATTGATCATTTACATGTCAAATAGTTTAATGCAGCCTTAAAACCGCTCTTAATTAAATTGAACTGCCTATTTTTTAGCCATTTCCAAACAGTTACAGGTCTAAGGTAAAAGCTTAGGTATGCTTTTTGGAACAGTATTCTAAGCTGTTTTTCAGATACTCCTTTAACTTTCACTACGGGCTCTGTAGCAGTGTACTTTGACCAGTTATTGGTCATTAGTAGATTGTTTTCTAATGCGTAGTCGTATATGGGTGTTCCAGGATATGGTGTAAGTATGGAGAATTCAGCATAGTCTAGATTTAGGCTTTTTGCAAATTTTATTGTATCCTTAATTGTATCTACAGTGTCCTGTATGAAGCCTATTATAAAAGAGCCTAAAACCTGAATGCCAGCTTCCTTAACTATTTTAACCGCTCTCTTAGCCTGATCGATAGTTATCCTTTTCCCTACTGCATCCAATATTCTTTGACATCCTGACTCAATGCCTAGGAATAGGATCCAACATCCAGCTTTCTTCATCTTTTCAGCAAGCCTTCTCGATAATGTGTCAACCCTAGATGAGGCTCCCCAACTTATGTCAAAGCCAGCTTTAATTATTTCATCACATATTTTTTCAGCTCTTCTCTGATTAAGGGTGAAAGTGTCATCAATAAACTCTATATTCCTAATCTTATATTTTTCATAAATCAACTTTATCTCTTCAGCTACGTTTTCCGGGCTTCTACCTCGCCAGCACCCTCCGAAAAGGCGTGATGAGGAACAGAAAGAACAGTTAAACGGGCATCCTCGACTTGTAAGCATTGTAGTATATTTTACGCCGTTTGAGCGATATTTGTCCATAGGTAAAAGGTCCATGCTTGGAAAGGGGATGGCATCTACGTTCTTAATGAATGCTCTCGGCTCGTTATCGATTATTTTGCCATTATCCCTATAAGATAACCCCTTAACATTGTTTAAATCGTATTTCCCCTCGAAAGCTCCCATCAACTCTGCAAAGGTTTCTTCACCCTCACCCTTAACAACAACGTCTACATCCTCACATTCTTTCAAAGTATGCTCGGGAAGAAAGGATGCATGTGGGCCGCCTAATACTACTTTGCAATCCTCCCTGACGCTTTTTGATATTCTAGCCACTTCATAGGCCTTCGGAATGGAAGGCGTAACAGAGGTTATCCCAACAACATCTGGATAGAAATTCTTAAGCTCCCTCCTTACATCATCCATTGAATAGTTAAGAACATTCGCGTCAATAACCCTTACATCATGGTCCAGCCTAACAACAGAAGCCAAATAAGCCAAGCCCAGCGGAGGAGAAGAAATTCCAACAACAGATTTCACGGCCGAGTTATACGGAGGAGATATTAGGCAGACCTTCAAAAGCGCCTATCCCCTAAAAATTAAATACAAATTACTTATAGTCGTTAATAAATTATTCTGATCCGCCAAAAATTTCACTAATTCTAAAGCTATGCTATAGATTTTTATATAACCTCTTAATCAGCTGTGATTTCTGAGAATAGTTTAAGAATCTGGAAGATGAAAATTTAATTTATAGAACATATAGAAAGTGGCAATAGGTTTAGTGGGCCTCATGGTTGAATCCTTTGGGATTAAAATGTGGTGGAACTTCTGAAAAATGGCAGCCATAACTACTTCTTAAAACTCCAAGCTTAGATCTTAGATCTCCAGGCGTTTTAATCCTGAAGGAACCAGTTAAATAATAAAAATAGAGGAGCTATATTTTCTTGTAAACAACGTCTTTTTCTCTAACTCTTTGAGCAACTTTTAAGCCTATGCTTTGGCCAGCATCCGCCCTCTGAACGTTTTTATGTTCAATCTGCATTGAATCGACAACCTGTTCAAAATCTGTTGTAGGGCCCTTAACAACTATATGGTCGCCGATAGCCAGTGGAGCCTTAAGCTCTATAACAGCCACACCTATCTTTGTGAAATAATGCGTAATACGCCCAACTTCAATAACGTTTTCCCCACTCAAACACTTCATCTCCGAAATGTAATAATTGCATTATGCAAATAAATAAATTATTTTGTATAAGGTAAAACACTATCCTAGCGAGACATATTCTAATTTTCAGCCTCAAGCAGAAACTTTCCCCTTCTATTTGTTCTTTTCAAAGATGATACAAAAAACTGTTAACGATTTTATCATAATTTTTTGATTCTGGAGTTTAAAGCAGATGCTTCTATGCAGCTTAAAATTTGCCCCTCGAGATTTAAAGGGTGGGCATTTATAACCTTAACCCTTACAAATTTACCAAGCAGAGAATCCTCGCTTCTTATCACAATTGGTTTATAGGCGAAGTTTCTACCAATCCAAGTGCCTCTAACCTTGCCAGCTTCATCTACAAAAACGGGTCCCTCCCACCCAATCCACTCCATATTCTTCTCCCAGGCAATTTTCCTAGCGAGAAGCGAAGCTTCTGCACTTCTTCTTTTAATCTCCGAATAGGGCACTTGATTTTCCATTTTAGCAGCTTGTGTTCTCGGCCTTGCAAAAAACTTTGAAACGTTTACGATGTCAGGCTTAACTTCCTCCAATAGATGAAGTGTCCGATTGAAGGCTTCTTTATCTTCTCCAGGAAAGCCACAGATGATGTCTGTTGCCAAGGTTATTTTTGGAAATTCTGCCCTTAAGGTCTCAATTACATATTTAAAGTCCTTAACCTTATAGAATCTCTGCATTCCCTTTAGGACTGTGTCATCTCCGCTTTGAACGGGTAAATGGATAAACTTGAAGATTTTTTCATGCTTGTAGGCTTGAACTAGATTTTTCAAAAGCCTTAAAGCCATGTTGGGAGTCATCATTCCAACACGGATCATAAAGTCGCCTCTTATACTGCAAATGATTGTAAGGAGCTCCGCAAGATTAGCTCCAATATCCATTCCGTAACATGCAGTATCTTGAGAAGTAAGCCAAAACTCTCTGACACCAAAAGCCAAATCCGTCTTAAGTCTTTCAGTTATGTCTTCAATTCTATAGCTCCGCAGACGCCCACGGGCATAAATGACGCAGCAGTAGGAACATGACCCCAAACACCCGTAGCTTATTGGGATAACGCCGACAACAGGGTTTAAATGCACGCGGGGAAGCATTAGGCTCGGCATTGCCCTCGCTGCCTTATCTAATAGTGAAACTTTCTCTCCCATCAAAACTTTTTCAACGGCGAAAACTATTTTCTCTCCGGCGGCTGGACCAACAACACCGTCAAAGCGGACTTCCCTGCAAAGCCTCTCAAAGTTTATTAGGGGGAGACATCCTGCCACGATTAGCTTTTTGCCATTCGGAACACGCTTTAAAATCTCAAACATACGATTTTCCGTAGGCCCCTTAACAGCACATGTATTGTAGACTATGACGTCGGCGCAACTAGCATCATTTGCAAGTTCATATCCAGCCTCGGCTAAGCATCCGGACAAGACCTCGCCGTCAGCGAGATTTGTTGAACATCCGAAGCTCTTAACGAACACCCGCATTGCTTTCCATCGCGATATATTAAAAGCTTTAACAGGCAATAAAAACCTACAGGTCTATTTGACCTCGAATTTACACTATTCTGAAAGCCATACTGCGTAATCCTTAAAAGATTTAGAACATACATATTTAAAACATATTTATTTCATATTATATAGAAGTATAATTTCTAATGTCCTTTTCTGATAGCGCTGGAGGGATGCCTAAATGAAGTTAATCACTCTATATCTACCTGAGCCGTATATTAAGGCACTAGACCAACTAGTTAATGCAAGGTTTTATCCTAACCGCGCTGAAGCTATCCGCGTTGCAATTCGCGATTTGATAAGCAGTGAGGTTTGGCGAAACAAGAGGGTTAGTTAATTGAACCTAGCGAAACAAGTGTTTAAAAACGATTTCAACAGTAGGGCTGGCGGAGAACGCTCACTGCAAAAACTTTGCCGTAAACTTTTTCTCGGAATCGGAGAAGTTGGATGCAGCATTGTATCACATATTATGGAAATTGGCGTTCTTGAAGCAATTTGTGTTGCAGTGAGTGCAGATCCATTACAGCTTAATGTTACAAAAGCTCATAAAAAAATATTGATAGGGAAAAGGTTGCCTGAAGGCCTAGAGGTTAAAAGCGGAACATATAATGATAAAGCCCTCAGAGCGTCAATCGAAACTCTTGAGGGTCTCCTCGCCGATTCGGACATAGTTTTCGTAGCAGCTGATTTGAGGAACGGGAAATATGCAGGCGATTTAATGGTCATGACTGAAAATGCAAAAGGGAGAGGTGTTCTCACAGTAGGGATTGCAATTGTGCCCTCCAACTCTGAAAGGCAGTGTGTAGAGTATGCTGCCTACGCGTTAACTGAGATGCGGAGAAACTGCGACATGTTAGTTGTAATTGACGAGGAAAGGCTTATGCAGCTTACGCCCAGTCTGTCTAGGGATGAGGCTTATAATTCTGCATGCCAATTTCTAGCAGAAGTTATTAAAAATTTGATGGAAACAATTTCAGCTCAAAGCCTTGTCAACATTGACCTTCAGGAGCTCCAAACTCTTTTCAAGGAGGGTGGAGTTGCAGTTATAGGCGCTGGTGAGGCTCAGGGTCTAAATCGCGTTGAAGAGGCTATTCGCAAAGCCCTGAAAACCCTCTTCTTTGACGTTAACTATGC
>JAVZIQ010000052.1:0-12015 GCA_038871175.1 Bathyarchaeia archaeon
TCCTTTTTCCAGAAAAGGAGAACTGTTGCAGCAAAGCTTCAAAACCCAAGGCTACTACGCATATCCTTCCACACATTCCGCCATTGGAAAGCCACAATGGAGTACCATAAAACCAAAGACATACTCTACGTGAAGAAACTGCTTGGACATAAAAAGATCGAAAACACAGAGATCTACATAGACGTAGAACAAGCCCTATTCCAAACACAAAACGACGAATTCCACGTGAAAGTAGCCTCAACACCAGATGAAATCAAAGCGCTACTAGAGGTTGGATTTGAATATGTTTGCGAAAAGGACGGACTGTTGTTCTTTAGAAAACGTAAATAAGCAAGCTCTAAAATCATACCTAATCCGGAAAAATCTGCCGGGGTAGCCTAGCCTGGAATGGGCGCCAGACTCATAATCTCATGGAAGCCTTATGGTTTCCATGCTTTCCTTCAGGGCCGGAATGGGATAGGAAATCTGGAGGTCGCGGGCTCGAAACTCTTAAGGCGAGATTCCCGCCCCCGGCACTTTCCCTATTTTTCTTTTGAGAGAATTTCTATTGTCGTTGTTTTTCTGGTTGTTATTTCAAGCTGGTCTCCGAATCCTCTTTTTACATAGGCGTTTTTTATTTCCAGTTTTTCTCCCTTTTTCAGGTTTTCAGCTTTTTCAGCGTGTTTCCTCCATGCTGTAACCCATATTTTTCCAGTTTCATCTTTTATTTCGAAAACTGCAAGGTTTACTTTTTCACCTCTTCCTGTTTTAACTGTTCTCACCATGGGCTTTGTGGCAATTTCTCCTTTAACG
Source organism: Bathyarchaeia archaeon (assembly GCA_038871175.1). Taxonomy (GTDB): domain Archaea; phylum Thermoproteota; class Bathyarchaeia; order Bathyarchaeales; family Bathycorpusculaceae; genus JAVZIQ01. The sequence goes on from JAVZIQ010000052.1 coordinate 793, forward strand.
TTTACTTTTTCCATGCCTTCTTTTAAGTCAGCTATTTTAAGAAACTCTTTTTGATGGCTTACTTTTTCAATGTAGGTTTCAGAGTCTATGTGTATTTCCAGGTTTTCTGAAACGCCCTTTTTCACCTTTGCATTAACTATTTGTATTTTTTCGCCTTCCCCCAGGAGGTTTTCAACCTCTTCAACTTTCTCGTTCCATACAACAACTGGAACTTCGCCTGTTTCATCGGCAAGTATGATGTGCATAACCTTTCCCGTCTCTGAACCTCTCCTCTCAAAAGTTGAGGGCTGGAACTTTTCCCTAACCCTTCCAACCAAATTAACCCTTCTATTTCTATGGGATGCATTCAAATTTCCAATTCTTGTTGTAAGCTGCTCAATTGTCGGAAAACGCCTTTCTTCAACGCCTTCTGGACATATCTGAATTTCCCCCTTACCTCCCATGTGAAGCTCTGTTTTCCCCCTTAACCCCTCCTTAGTATAACCATGCAAAAGCCTAACGATCTGCCCAGCCTTAATCCTCCCATCCTCTACAAATGAAGACTTATCATTCCATAAAACCACCCGTAAAACTCCGCTTTCATCAGCAATCAACAAACTTGCAATTTTAGAGCTAAATTTTCTACCGAAGGCTTTTGTAGGAAAAACAGCCAAAACCCTCCCAGTCACAGTTACATCGTTTAAACCTGGAACAAGCTTCCCCACTGGAATGGAAGGCTCAGGGGCTTCGCCAAAAACTTCAACCCCCAGGTCCGCCGCAATCATTCTCAATAAAACCGCATCAGAAATTAAACCGCCCGCCTTAACACGTTCAGCCTTAAGCCTTTCCAGTAAATAATCCCTCGAAACATCTGAGCGCTTCCCCATTATATACTTAATTATCCTCTCAACTTCGCCCATTCTAAACCAACATCAACCAAACGCCACAGCTAAACTTGAAGGATTTACAGCAAGCCATCCATATAAATGCTACAAAAAAGCTTAATAAACTAAGCATTTCACTATTCCTTTTAGCATACAAGCAGCCCTGGTAGTATAGTCCGGTCTAGTATAGGCGGCTGTCGCCCGCCCGACCCGGGTTCAAATCCCGGCCAGGGCGCCACCAACCCGTATAAATTCCATCATTCTTTTTATAACCAGCACTGAATCATTTCCTGTTGGTAAAACCCACGTTAAAAGGCAACCTTTAGGATTAAATGCTTTATCTTATTTTAAATTTTATCTTTTCCGAATACTCCCCAATAAAGTTCTGCTGGCGGTCCTCCTCCTGGCAAGCCTATTCTCTCTCGCCATTTTAGTAGGCTAATTTTCCATTTTCCATTTTCTCTTATATACTCATTTTCGTAAAAACCTTGCACCCAGAAAAGTGATTGTCCTGTTCGCGGATAATAATACATCATGTAAAGCAGCCATGTGCCCTTAGCCTTGTCTCCTTCAACTGTTATAATTGGGTGAACCACGAAGTCTCCTTCCATGCCTACATGGGTTTTAGATAACTCCTCTCTGAACCATTTATCAATTGTAGATTTTCCGCTTATAGGCTTGTGAAATGCAACATCCACAGCGGCATTTTCAGCGAAGCATTCTATTACAGCATCCCAGTCTGTGCGCATGAGGGCGTTTAAGTAGCGTGCCTGTAACTGTTTAATCTCCTCAATATCCTGTAAAACTTTAAGTCCTTTCTCAATTTCAGTGAGCTTCATCTCAACGTTTGCCAGCCTATTTTTTATCTCATCCAATTCCACAACGACCACAAGTTTTGAGGGTGGAAAATTGAAATTTAAAACTTTCGCATATATGCCACTGCAACTTTACACCCTAATTTTGCCTTTCATATAGCTTAAGCATGAAAGTTATACTTCAAAACTGGCAAACCTTAAATTTCTTATCTATAAACCAGTTTAAGGGTTTAATATGAGCTCAGTTAGGGTAAGCTTCCAAGATTCAATATTAAAGGATGTTGTAAACGCTGACAAATGCCTAGGCTGCGCAACATGCATACTTACATGTCCCTTTAACAGCCTAGAATATATAGAGGGTAAACCAGTCCAAACTGGTGAATGCAAGTCTTGTGGAATATGCGCTAAGGCTTGTCCCCAATTTGAATGGAATCAGGATGAGGCTGAAACTTTAATATTCGGTAGAGTTCATAGGGCTGAAGAGGATTTTGGAATATACCGTGAAATTGCCTTAGCCCAGGCTTCAGACCCCTACATGCTCAGCCTAAGCCAGGATGGTGGAGCCGTAACAGCCCTACTTGTATACGCTTTAAAAGAAGGATTGATAGACGGGGCAATAGTGACAGCTCAAGAGTCGGATAAGCCCTATTATCCTAAACCCATATTGGCCGAAACAGTTGAGGAAATAATCCATTCAGCTGGAACAAAATACTTCTACTCTCCAAACGTCCTCGCCCTGAAGGAGGCTATAAAAGAGAAGAAGGGCAGCTTAGCCTTTGTTGGAACGCCATGTCAAATTCGTGCTGTTAGGAAGATGATGATGGCAGGCCTTAAGAAATATACTGCTCCAATAAAACTTTTAATAGGCTTGGCATGCTCTGAAAGTTTCAACTATGAAGGGCTTATGGAAGCCCACATACATGGAAAACTGGGAATAAACCCTGAAAATATAAGGAAAATGAACATTAAGGGTAAAATGCTCATCACCCTTGAATCTGAAACAATAGCTACACCAATATCGGAGATAAAGCAATACGCAAGGGAAAACTGCCGAAACTGCAGAGACTTCAGCTCTGAACTGGCAGACATTTCCGCAGGCGGACTGGGAATGGAAAAATGGACATTCACCATTATAAGAACAGAGAGGGGTGAAGAACTTTTTAAAAGGGCTGAAAAGGAAGGTGTAATAAAAACAAGAAAAGTGGAAGAAGAGCCTAACGCTTTAAACTTGCTGAAAAAACTTTCAAAGAAGAAAAGGCAGATTTAGAAGGGCTGAAAGCTTCAGCTAAGCCTCATTCCATAAGCGTCCTCATTTTCTAAATTAGGGTTTATGCTGAAATCTTTATAAACGTAATTCCAGTAAAATAGGCTTCTAGCCTGCCTTTCAGGTGGTGTCTCTGGATAAGGTTAAGGTTGGAATTGTCAAATGCGGCAATATAGGCACAGCCCCCCTCCTTGAACTTATATTAGACGAGTTAGCAGATAGGGAAGACGTGAAGGTTAGGAGTGTAACTTCAGGCTCTAAAATGACCGTTGAGGACGTTGAGGAAACTCTTCCTAAAATTTTCGAGTTCAACCCCCACATTTTAATCTTCATATCTCCAAACCCGGCTGTTCAAGGTCCAGCCAGAGCCAGGCAGATTCTTTTCGAGAGGAAGATCCCCAGCATATTCGTTTCAGATGCTCCTGGAAGACGCCTCAAGGAGGAGTTTGAAAAGCTTGGCTTCGGCTACATAATAATAATGGGAGATCCCCTCATAGGGGCAAGGAAGGAGTTTTTGGATCCAACTGAGATGGCTCTTTTCAACTCTAACATAATCAAGGTTTTGGCTGTTACAGGCGTGTTCAAAATAATATACCAGGAAATGGACAGGGTTATACAATGTTATAAGTCAGGCTTAACACCCCAGCTTCCTAGGCTTGTCATAGACACAGATGAGGTTAGGGACCATTCAGACTTTAAGAATCCCTACGCCAGGGCTAAGGCTATGGCTGCCTACGAACTTGCCAAAAAAGTAGCTGAAATAAACACGAAGGCCTGCTTTGTAGAGAAGGAGAGGGAAAAATACGTTCCCCTTGTCGCATGCGCCCATGAAGTTGCCCAAACAGCCGCCAAGCTGGCTGAAGAAGCTAGAGAAATAGAAAAATATTCAGACACCCTTGTTAGGAGGCCTCACTCAAAGGATGGAAAGCCTAAAGTCAAAGATAAGCTTTTGATGCCTCCCATCACTGATGAAGAAATCTTGAAAAGCTGGTTTACGTAGGGTTTCCAGCAGTAGCCCCTCATGCGTTATGTGGTATATAGATATATAGACAAATACTGTATTTACATGTATATATAATATTTCGGACAAGTATATATAACTCTCCTTCATATACTACGCTCGAAGGTGGTGACAATAATGAAAGCACTTGAAATAAAACCTTTAGAAGGAAAAACACTTAGAGTTGTAATGGTTGAGAAAGAATACAGCGAACCCTTCTGGGTTGTAGAGCCTGTTCAAGGCCAAAAACAATACAACGGACCTTCAGGGCTTTTCAAGCCTTCCATAGCCTTCTGCAGCTTCCTAGAAAAGCTTGTGGAAGAGGTAAAACCAGACTTTGCAACAGAGGAGCAGGGAAACAGATCGATGAAAACGTTCCAAGAGGAAAACCCCATAGCTCAACTATTCAAGAAGAAAGGCGTTCCATTCTACAGTGCAGACATAGATGAGAACGCAAAGGGTTATTTGGCTTCATCCCTTGAGGATAAAAGACAGCTTAGAGACCAGATTATTAAGGCTCTTGAAGAGCTCCCACAAGTAGAAGGCGAAGAACGCAGCATAAAAGAAGAGTATATGATGGCCTACCTGCAATGCCTACAACAAGAGCTGGAAACAGCTGAAAGAGAAATGAAATACTCCGTCAGAGAAAGCTGGATAGCCATGAACATTCTTGAAAACGCTCAAAACCAGGATAAGAGGGAGGTAAAATGCATCCACATATCAAGCCCAGAACACATAACAGGGGTCAAAAAAATCCTCGAATCCGTAAACGTGGAGGTTGAAACAGTCCACCCAACTAAAAAGCTCATATACACTGAAAAGAAAGCCTCAAAGGACATTGACGAAATTTTGAAGTCATTACAGGTTCAGGTTAAGCCTGTTATAAGAAAGACATCTGAAGAAGTGCCACATATAATATTCTTCTTAGACACAGATGAAAGGGCAAGCCCATTCGACATATGCATGGCATATGATGCAGGTTTCAACGTTGTCGTTCCATACGAGAACGTAACGCCTAAAGACTCGAAAACAATAGTTCAAGATGCAATCTTCTCAAGAGATCCTAAAGGAATTAAGCGAACATGCTTCTTTATAGGCGGCAAGGACATGGAGAAGGCCGAAGAAGTCTTAAAGGTTGTTCAGAGCTGCATGTTCCCTCCCTTTACGGCCAACATAATAATTGACCCTGCAGGTTCCTACACAACAGCAGCAGCCATGGTGTCAAAAGTTGAGGAAGCCTTAGCAAGGTCCAACCTTGGAAACCTCAAAGACAAGAGATGCGCAATATTCGGCACCGGAGCGGTTGGAAGAGTTGCAGCAATCCTCCTGGCAAGGCTTGGATGCGAAGTGACAATTGTAAGCCCAAACCCTGAACGTGCAAACGGAGATGAATACGTTTCAAACCTGGCAAACCTCCTTAAAACAAAGTACGGAGTGGAAGTGAAAGGGGTTTTCGCCCCAACACCAGAGAAAAAGTTTGAAGTAATAGAGAAGGCAGACGTCATACTATGCGCAGCAGGAGCAGGAATAAGAGTTATCAGCCGAGAAATGCTTGACAAACTTAGGCATGTAAAAGTCTTCGCAGACGTCAACGCAGTTCAACCCTTAGGAGTAGAGGGAATAAAGCTTGACGATGACATGAGGGAAATCCTACCAGGAATATTCACCATAGGAGCCCTAACAATTGGCAGGCTCAAGTATAAGCTGGAACGCGAAATATTAAGAGAAGCTCAGAGAAGCGAGAAATGGACAGTTTACAACTACAACCACGCTTTCCAGCTGGCGAGAAAACTCCTAAAGGGCGAAATCTCAGCGGCAAAACTAACTGTAACCATGAAATATCCGTCAAAAGAAGAGAAAATGCGCTCTTAACATGCTCAAGAGGAAGGAAGGTAAGAGCGGTTCACGCCTATCTCAGCTATGTCGGCAGCGTTGTCAGCTATGCGGAGAATGCTGTCCCTAATAGAGCAACAGGCGCATATAACCTCTGTATTTTTCTCCTCTGAAAAAGCTAAAGTGGCTATCTCCTGATCCAACTTTTTTAGCTTAGCCTGACTCTCTATAATTTCATCTAAACTTTTCATATCGCTGGAGAGCAGAGCGTTTACAGCCTTATCATAAGCCGCTATGGCGTCGCATCCAGCCGAATACATTTTTTCTAAGACCACGTTTGATATTCTCCTCCGCGCTCCGTTCAGCATGATAATGTGCCTTGCAACATTTGCAGCCTGATCTGAAACATGCTCCATCCTGTGGACGAGCGTCTGATAATCAAGGCAGTCAAGTATCTCTATACCCAGCTGGTTTGCCAAAGCAGGATCCACAGCCGCCCTCCTTAAAAGCCTAAGTAGAAAATAGGAGAAATGGTCAACCTCATCGTCTAGGCTGTAAACAGACTTAGCTAAAGAGGCATCCTGGTTTATTAATGCTGTGAAAGCATCCCGACACATGGAACTTGAAACCTTATACATCCTATTAACTCCCATCTGAATGGAAGCCTTAGACTCGTCTATGAGGGTTGAAATAACTATCTCCTTTGTGTCAGCCTCCATTATTCGCATATAAAGCATCTGGACAATTTTACGAATAGCCTTCTGCTGGCCCACAGTGAAAAACTTTTTAGAAACCAACCTAATAATCGAATATCCATTTAAATAGCATGCAATAAGGCTTCTAGCCAAAAAAGCCTCCTTCTCTTCGGAGTCAACGTAAAGAGTTATCTTACTGGGCTCATCCTCCTTCCTAGCCCCTGGAAATATAACGAGGGAGCGGTCACGGTTTATAGCCAAAGAGACAACGTCCCCCTGTTTCAGCTCGGTAAGCTGAATCCAATGCTTAGGAAGGGAAATAACAAGCGAGGAACGGCCAAGAGCCATAATCTTACGCTGCTCCAACAACCCTCACCTCACCGTATAAACAGGAGATAGTTCAATATATATTTTACATATATTTATAAATCACATCATTTTTACAAACACTATTCTAGCCTAACATCCAGGCCTTTCGGAAAATTCTCAATTAAGGGTTTTACTTCTAAGCCAATGCTTTGAGGTTAAAAGCCAACGAAATCGGACGGCCGCCTATCATAAAGGGCTAAACATTTTTCTCTTAGGATAATGGGCTTGTGAGGCCTAAAGCCTTTTTTAAACTGACTGTTAAGGGGGCTCCAACAACAAATGTTAAAACGCTTACTAAAAGGTCTTCAATGTATGATGCCACAGCTCCTGGAATGAACCATTCATAGGCTAAACTGTAATAGGATAATCCGAAAATTTCGTATAGACTGCATGGAACAAGAAGAAAAACCCTAGTCATAGAGTCAGCCGCCGTGCTTACGAAGGCTATTAAAACCAAAGCCAATGTAAGCCTCGCAGCATTTCCCTCCCATACCCACCTTCCAACTTTTGAAACAGGATATATTAATGCGAAGGCTAATATCAAGTCAAGAACAGTCCATAATGGAAGCATACGCCCAAAAGGGTGAATGAAGTAGGCGCAAAGCATAATGCCGTAGGCTAAGGCTGCTTCCCTCCACCTTCCCCTAGCTAAAAAGCCAGCTGCCATGACGCCTAAAGGCTCAGCGGCTAACCCGAACATCCACCATATGTTCGGCTTAACAAGCCTAGCAATTATGCTTCCAACCAATGCTGAGAAAAACCCAATGGATGGACCTAAAACAATTCCCTCAACAGGCATTAAATATATAACAAAGCTTCGCCAAGGCCCCTCTGGAAGAAAAAGTACAGCGTGAAAAGCCGCGAAAACAGATGTCAAAGCCACTTTCTGTGTCCTCTGCAATTCATTCAACTCCATACGGCATGTTCATCAAACTCTCAAACTAAACCTAACAACGAAATAAGATTTGTGTCTAAGTACAAACAGATCTGAAAATTCAATGGATAAGCAGTTATTTTCCCCTTTCAAATAAAATGGTTAAAGACATTGTTGAAGCTGAATTCTTAAACCAAATCGTTTAATATGAAGGCTGATAAACATAACATCAAATTTAGGGGGAAAATTGTATGGCCATTGTGGAGACTTTGGAGAAGCTTTCAAATGCATGTGGTGTTGCTGGAAGGGAAGAGGAAGTCAGGGAACTTATGAAAGGCTTGTTAAAGCCCTACGTAGAGGAGGTTAGAGAGGATAAGCTTGGAAACTTTATAGGTGTAAAGAGGGGTGGAGAGAAATCTCCCAAAGTTATGCTAGCAGCCCACATGGATGAGATAGGCCTATACGTGAAAACCATATCTAAGGAGGGTTTCCTTCAGTTTTCTAAGATCGGCGGTATAGATGATCGTATACTCTTAGCTCAAAAAGTGCTTGTTCACACGGATAAAGGTTCCCTTCACGGTATAATAGGCTCTAAGCCGCCGCATATACAGAAGGAGGAGGAACGTAAAAAGGTCATGGCCTTCGACGAACTTTTCATAGATATAGGGGCTGAAAACCAGGAAGAAGCGAGAAAAATGGGTGTTAAGGTAGGGGATCCTGTAAGCTTCGACGTTAAATTCGCTAGAATTGGAGGCGATGTTGTCATAGGGAAGGCTTTCGACGATCGGGCGGGCTGCGCCGTCATGGTTGAAGCCTTAAAACAGCTTGAGGAGGCTGAATGCACTATATACGCTGTTGGAACAGTGCAGGAGGAGGTTGGCTTAAGGGGGGCTGCAACAGCTGCTTTCGGGTTATATCCAGACGTGGGGATAGCCCTAGACGTGACAGTTGCAGGTGATGTTCCAGGAGTCAGGGAGGTTGAAGCTCCTGTCAAGCTTAGAGGAGGCCCTTCGCTTACAGTTGCCGATTATGGGCTTATAACGCATCCAAAGGTTCTAAGGCTTCTAGTTGAAGCAGCTGAGGAGAATGGAATTCCCTATCAACTTGAGACAGGGCTTCAGGGAGCAACTGACGCAGCCCGTATATCCCTCACAAGAGAAGGTGTTCCAAGCGGAGTAATATCTATACCCACACGTTACATTCACAGTCCCATGTCGCTGCTAAGCCTAAAAGACATGGAGAACACTGTTAAGCTGACAGTTTCTGCTTTAAGGAAAATTTCAAAATACTTCTAAAACCCTTAAACTTTTAATCCAGGGTTCCCTCCTTTCCCCAAAAGGCAAAATAGTTTAAAGGCTAGATTGCCATTTTAATTGCGGGAAATGAAGAAAGGTTTCAGGTTTCTGGAGCATACCGCCGACGCATATATAGCCGCTTACGGAAAGGACTTAGCTGAAGCTTTGGAGAAAGCTGGAGAAGCCATGTTCGAAGTTATGACAGACGTGGATAAAGTTAACCCTCAACATGAAGACTATGTAGAGGTTGAAGGTGAAGACGAGTACGCCCTTCTCTACAGCTGGCTTGAAACCTTACTCGTTAAGGCTGAGGTTAATCAAATGCTATACTCAAAATTTAAGGTCTCGCATCTGGAGAAAACACCTGAAGGATTCAGACTTAAAGCGAAAATCTGGGGTGAAAAATTCAACCCTGAAAAACACCCGCAGAAAGTAGGAGTGAAAGCCGTCACATACCACCAAATGGAAATAATAAGAGGAAAAAAGGAAACAACCTTGAAGTTTATCCTTGACATATAAAAGGCATGAAATTTTTAGACAAGGTTAAGCTTCCTCAGCCCTTCCATTATTTCCCCAACAACCTCATCTGGAGGAGTTTCAAGCCTGCTACATGAAACCTCAATGAAAGGTGTTTTCTTCACCTTGTAATATTCAATTATAGGCTGAGTTTGTTTCTCATAAACCTCTATTCGCCTTTTAATAACCTCAGGCTCATCGTCTTCCCTCTGATATAAGGTTCCGCCGCACCTGTCGCAAACAAGATCTTTCATAGGCTTCAGAAACAAAAGGTTATAGATGGCCCCGCAGTTTCTGCAAATCCTCCTAGAGGATAAACGTTCAATGATTATCCACTCAGGAACAATTAGGTGGATTACAGCGTCTATTTTAGCCAGCTTCTCTAACTCTTCAGCCTGTTTCACAGTTCTGGGGTAACCGTCCAAAATGAAGCCCCTACCTTTAGGGATTTCAGCTAAACGCTTCTTCAAAACGTTAACTGTTATATCGTCTGGCACAAGCATTCCCCTCTCAACATAACCCCTAACCTTAATCCCAAGGGGAGAATTCATCTTCATAACTTTACGAAAAATATCTCCTGTGGCGATAACCTCAACCTGGAGTTTCAAACTCAGCCTTGAAGCGTATGTCCCCTTTCCAGATCCCGGCGCGCCGAACATTATCAGGTTAACCATTAAGCCTTCTCCATCTAAACCCTGCATGGGGTTTCTATTTGAAACTGATTAACAGTTAAATATTACTGCTGAAAGGCTATATAACACTGCTCTAGAATTGCCAATCTGTTTTAGTTCTACAAGGCTTATCATCTGAAAGCCTAAAAGTTTAGCAGGAAAAGTTTAAGCATTAAAGAAGGTTTTTTAAGAATCTGTTCATGTAGGGTTTAAGTGTATGGACGTTTCAAAGATTGATGAGCATGTATATGAAATAGACGTTGAAGCAGCTGGGGTTCGAGGCTTCGTGGCAAGCTATGTCCTAAAAGGAGAAAAAATAGCTATTGTTGAAACAGGTCCAACAAGCTCTATACCTAAACTTGTTAAGGGTTTGAGAAGTTTAAGGGTTAAGGCTGAAGAAGTTGAATACGTCGCCGTCTCCCACATTCACTTAGATCACGGGGGAGGAGTTGGAACCCTAATTAAACATTTGCCTAAAGCCAAAGTGTTAGTACATCAGAAGGGAGCGCCCCATCTGGCCAGCCCTGAAAGACTCTGGCAGCAGTCTAAGGCAACCCTTGGAAGGCTTGCTGAATTTTACGGAGAGCCTGAACCTGTCCCCTGGGAAAGGATTGTAGAGGCTTATGAAGGCATGTCCATTGAACTGGATGGAGATTTCAAAATTAGTGTTTTGGAAACTCCTGGTCATGCTTCCCACCACCTAAGTTTTTATGAGCCTTTAGGAAGGCGAATCTTCACAGGGGATGCTGCTGGAATGTACTTAAAAAATTTAGAAGTTGTTTTTCCAACAACCCCTCCACCTTTCCGCTTGGACTTGGCTTTAGCCTCTCTGGAAAGGCTGAGTGGTCTAAAGCCTAAAGCCCTCTTTTACACCCATTATGGTGTGGCGTATGACGCTATTCCAAAAATTAGGGCTTATGCAGAGCAGCTTAGGCTTTGGGCTGAAATAGCTAAGGAATCTGTTGAAACAGGATTAAGCCTAAACCATGCTGAGTTGAAAGTTGTTAAGAGGGATGAAGCGGCTAGGA
>JAVZIQ010000053.1:0-2477 GCA_038871175.1 Bathyarchaeia archaeon
ATGGGATATGACCGAGTCAACAATCACGAGTTTTACGTTTTCTTCTGCGCATTTTTCGAAGGCATTGTCCAGTAGGAACATGTGATGGTCTGATGTGTAAACCCTTGATAGTATTATGTTGTGGAGTGTTTGGCCTGGATCCAAGCCGTTTTCCGCTGCTATTTGGTAGACGCGGTTGGAGCTGAACGTCCCCTCAGTGTCAAAGTATAATACGTTTCCGCCTAGGCCGCCCTGTTCAGGTTTAAGCTGGGCTGTAACGCAAAGCATTAGGCAGAGCTGAGTTTTTCCGGAACCATACTGCCCAACGAGCTCTGTTATGGCCTGGGTTTCTATGCCGCCGCCTAAAAGGCTGTCAAGGGCCTTGCTTCCAGTAGTGCATCTCAAGCGTCTTTTGGTCATTTCCCAATGTTCATAGGCAGTTATGAACCTGCAGCCTAAAAGCTCCCTTGCAGCCTCAACAATTCGCTGGGCTGCTTCAAGCTTCTCATAGCCAGCCTTCTCCTTAACCTCCCTTGCAGGGGTGACAGCTAAAGTCTCAACGTTTGCGAAGCCCGCGTCCCTAAGCCTTTTGGCTATGGATTTGCCTACGCCTGGAATCTGCTCTAACTCCACGACTGGCCCTCCCTTGAACGCGTGTGCTCGCCCCATTCAATGTCGGTGTCTGCTATTTTGCTCCAGCAACGCCTGCAAATGGGCAGCCTATCACCCTTATAGAGTATGAACACTTCAATGTCCGTGTTCCTGCATTTCCCGTTCCACGGATTCCTACAATGCTCAGCCCTGGACACGTACTCCACTCCTCCTTGTTGTTTTCCATCCATTACCATGCAAGCCGGCTTTAGCAAACTCTTCAACCAGCTCGGTTTGGTGGTTTTGCAGGAACTCTTCTAGGGCCTCTTTCCGACTTTGCCAGCTATACTCATGGCTTGTGAATTTGCTCCAATAATGCGAGTACCTCCTATGAAGAAGTTCCAAGAGAAGCTTGCGCTGGAGAACCGACAAGCCCTCAAGCTCTAAGCCCAAAGCTTTAGAGAGCATAGGCGCTCAGCCTCCAACCGCAAATTATGCGGTTATGAAAGAGGGTATAAAAAAGCAGTGGCGAATCGACACTTACAAACAGTGGAGAGATGAGTTAAAGTGAAATTGAGTTATTAGAAACTATCCCCATGATGACTTTGCAGGCCTCTCGCGCGTGTAAAGGCGACTCTCAACCCTTTAAACCTTGGGTTTCCTAGCTGTTGCGTAGCCTCCCCTTGCGGTTCGTTCAGGATCAGGAAAACATCTTTCTATTTCTTTGTATGTTTCTTTTTTAATATGCTCCAAAATTGAAAGTGCTTCATTTTTATTTTTAGTTCTTAAAGCCCTAATTATAGTAAGAGGCATAGGAAGAGATATTTTTCCACTTTTCAGCTCTTCCTCCCGCATTTTAAAATATGCCTCAAAATATTGTTTTAGTTCTTCTTTGCCAAACCATCCAAAGAAATCTGTAAAGAGTCGTTTTATATCTCTCAAAGGATCTTGCGGCAATGTAGTCCTATTTTTTAACATTAAATAGAGAAGGTATCTGCCCCTAAGTAATGGAATCTTCACCTTATAGAGAGAATACCACTCTGATGCTCTTGCATGTACACCCCTCCCAATTTCTTGACCTACTACAGCGCAATAAACTTCGTTAGCGCTATAAGTTTTCCATACTTCACGTCGTGCATCTACTGCTTGACGCAGTGCGCCCACACTTATTTCGCCTTCAGCAGGGCTTTTGACTTCAATTCCAGCAAAAAAAGGTTTTCTAATTGTAATGTCTGCCCTTCGGAGTTTCCCAGCAGCACCAGTATATAAAGCTTCAACCCCAAGTTCTCTGAAACAATTCCGCGTCCAAACATAATAGCGGTCTTGATCCCAGTTCAAGACCGCTGCGGATATTTTAAGGTCGAAATTATCCAATATTTCTTTTATATCGATTCTTACGTTAAAAGTACTTATTTTAACTAGTTTGTCAATGGCTTTTAGTGTTTCCTTTTCTTTCTCAATAAAGGGGATTATTAAATCGTCAACATATTTTTGGTAATTTGTTAGGTTACTGTACTCCCGCTTTTCAGCAACACCTTCTTTTAAAAAAATTGCATCAATAGGACAACGAAGTATGCAAAGCATACATCCACCGCAGTCTTTTTTGTCAATTTGGATAGTTCCTTCATAAGATTCTTTTACGAGATCAGCTGGGCAAACCCTAGAAGAAAAAGCATCGGTTTGTCCAAAGACTTGGGTTTTATAAAACATACAGGGAGCATTAGCACAATGAATACACGCTATGGGGAAATTTTCATCGTTGGATACCGCCCATTTAATGTAATTGGTGTCAATCTTTTCTAAGAGGGGACCATGTTTTGAAAGTAATCTATTAAGTAAATTCTCTTTAGGTTTTATTACTTTCTGCATTATTGAACTCTTATTTAGAATTTGTTCTTTCTGTATTA
>JAVZIQ010000053.1:2487-11765 GCA_038871175.1 Bathyarchaeia archaeon
GACGCCACAACAGTTCTTCTACATAATTACGAATCTCAGGAGGCACTGACTGATAAAGGTCATAATAAACAGGTTTTTTTAATCTTACTTCACTTGTTGTTACTTCTACATCAATGCCTTTTCTTTGTAGGAAGTTTAAATGGTCTCTCCATGACGTAACAACAGAATCGAGTATGTTTTTACTTATGCCTTTTGGGTGAGACTTGACCAGTGCCAAAAGGATTGCTGATCTCTCAATTATTTCTTCGAACAACTCACTTCAACTCATCAAACCATATTACTGTTTTTTTAAGTTCTTGCTCAAGAACTCTTCTTCCAAAATCTGTAATAATGTTAACAACTCTTGGTTTTTTGATAGCGCTTTTTCCTCTATGCATTTTTTCGTATAATGGCCTTAAATCACCGTAAGGTGAGGATTCTAGTGGAATAGTTTTTTCGTGTAAAAGGTTTACTTGTCTACACAAAGATAAAAGTACCTTAGGTCCATCATAAGCATTATTTACCGCAGAAGAATTATAAGGATCCACATTAACTTCCTTAAAGGCATCAATCATTGAGATTTTTCCTTCATGAAGTCTTTGCAGTCTGTGTATCATTTTTTTCACCTGTTCTGGGTCTCTCTCATCTTTTAAAGCAAAGGCTGTTACAACAAGCTCGTTATTCGAAATGTAACCATAGAACGCAGTAACTCGCAGCAAGTTTACAACAATTCTTTGCTTGAAGCGTGTGTCCCATTGGTTAATATTGTCATTAACACTAAAAACGCCGAAATTAACGAGTGATTTTACAACCAAATCCTTTTCTGAAAGATGTCCAATGGTTGATGGAAACGGACCAGAAAAAGCAGCAATCTGCTTGCCTAAATCTGTTACAACGTATTGATTTTCATAGCCCACACGTCTTGTTGTCCAGCCAAGAAACCTAAAAAGTCGATTCTGCATTCTAAAACTACTGATATGTGGTTTATTTGGTGTTACTTCCTCTTCATATTCTTCAATAAGTTCCTCGGATGAAGTAGCAGGTCTAGTGAAAGCTCCTCTTCTCGCTAGTTCCTCTGCAACCTCATTTTCAACAAAATATCCTTCCCCTTCCTCTTTCTCTCTTTTTATCTGCAACTCAAGTGCAACTTTGAGCTTCTCCCTCATATCATTAAGATTGGTTATAGGTTTGGGAAACCATATTATATCGACGTTCCTTGTCTTTCCACCTCGCAAAGAGCCCCATTTTCTAAAGGCCTTACCTAGTTCTTCGCAACCAGGTCGAATTGCGCTAAAGATTTGTTTCCATTCATCCAAGATAACGCAGCCTATATCATGTATAAAGCACAAAAAGTTTTTAAAGGCTAATTGTCTGAAATGTATATTTGGTGTAGCTTTTGGGACACAAAGTTCAGGTTTCATTTACAGACGAACAATGGAGACTTATTAAACTTGCGAAGGGTCGAATGGGAGCAACCGACGCTGAAGTCATCAGGAACATTGTAATTTCGTGGTTAGCAGAAAAATCGATAATATCGCAACGTGTAAAGGAAGATATAGCAAGGGGGGAAAATTATGCAAAAAAAGTTGTTTGAGCAAGACAATAACATTCCAAAAATAGTTGATTCAAGGAATAGGCTTAATGAATTAACTGGTAAAGAATGGGTAAAGGAAACAGCAAGTGTATGGTATCAACGAGGCCTAGGAAGAGATCATCCTCATACAGTTTATGAAAGGATGCACCCTGCACCTTTCCCATATCTAATGATACAAAGGTTGCTTCTTTTTTTCACGAAAAAAGGTGACTTGGTTCTCGATCCATTTTGTGGGGTAGGATCTACGCTTAAGGCATGTGCTCTTAATGATAGACGAGGTATTGGCATAGAGCTTGTGGAAAAATGGGTGGAGCTAACAAAGAAGAGACTTGCCACGGAAGCCAATAAAGGACCCGAACAAATAATAATTCAAGGTGACAGCCGCGAGGTGATGAAACAATTTAAAGATGATTTTTTTGACTTTATAGTTACAAGTCCTCCTTATTGGGGAATACTAAATAAACCACCAGACCATAGGGTGAAGGAAGAACGATTAAAAGAGAACCTCGATACGCGCTATAGCATTGACCCGCGAGATCTCGCGAATATCCCAGAATATGAAACTTTTCTCGCTGAACTGAAGAAAGTCTTTGCTGAATGTTACAGAACGTTAAAAGTTGGCAAATATATGGTTGTGGTGGTAGCAGACTTTAGACATAAGTCTCAATATGTAATGTATCACGCGGATATATGTAAGATTATGATGGAGGTCGGGTTTACCATTAAAGGTTTAACAATATTCGTGAAGAATGCTAAGAAACTTTATCCATACGGATATCCTTACGAGTATGTGCCGAATATACACCATGAATATATAATGATCTTTAAGAAGGAAATGAAAAATGACAACAAGAGTATTGGCTAATGGTATTGATTTGGAAAAGAGCATAAAAGAACTCTCTACTTTACCTTATCGTCGAGGCAAATTTGCTTCACGAAATTGGGGACACGATTTTCATTTCTTGATGTCGTATCCCAGTAAATTGAAACCTTCTATTGCATATCATCTAATCAAGTTATTTACAAAAGAAGGTGAAATCGTGCTTGATCCTTTTAGCGGAGTCGGTACAATTCCTTTTGAGGCTTGTAGTCAAGGCAGAATAGGATACGGTTCGGATATTAGCCCTGTTGCTTATCACGCTACAAATGCCAAGGTAGATCCACCTTCAATAAGACAAGCAGAAAGACAACTTGATGAACTCGAAATGTTTATTGAACAGAGCAAAAAAAATATTGAGATAGATGTTGAAAAAGAAATTATTTCATATTATCATCCTGAAACTTTGAAAGAAATACTTGCGGCAAAGAAGTTCTTTGAAGATATACCGGGAAAGCACTATTCCTTTCTAATTGCGTGCACTCTTCATATTTTGCATGGAAACAGACCATATGCGCTCAGCAGACGATCACATAATATCATGCCATGGCCGCCGAAGGGGGAATTTACCTATAAACCTCTCATGAGATCTTTGCGAGAAAAAGTTCACAGAATGCTTAAAAAAGGACTACCTCTCGGTTTTGTCAGAGGCAGAGCATTTCACGAGAACGTATTCAACCTTTCATTTCCAGATTCAAGTGTTGATTGCATCATAACATCGCCTCCTTTTTACAGCAACAGAGACTTTCTGCGGATGAATAGGATTCGCTTATGGTTTTGCGGTTGGAACTACAGTAAGCAAAATGAAATGAAGTCTGTTTTCTTAGAACACCAGAAAGACCTTTCAATCTATCGGTTAGTTTTTAGACAATTTTATCGGATTCTGAAAAATGGTAAGCTATGTATAATGCATATGGGTGTGATAAAAAACATTGATATGGCCTTAGCTATTGCCCCATATGCCCAAGCAGAAGGATTCGAAATCGTTTCAACTATCTATGAGGATACAAGTCATCTTGAAAGCCATGGTATAGTTGACAGGGGTGCAACAAAAAAGCATCAGTTTCTAATTCTTAGAAAGATATAAAAATACAAAGATGATAAAATCATAATTACGGGAAATTAATATGGCGAACAGTTTTTGCAAAGAGTTAAGTAAAACTGAGAGAAAGTGGAATTTTATTTATATCCCATCCAAATATAGAGAATTATTTCCTAAAGATAAGTCATTCAAAATCTATTTCAGAGGGGAGAGCTTCGAAGTTTATTTAAATAAAGCAGGCAGGATCGTTAGAAAAGATCTCGTTAAAAAATTGAACGACGTCGAGCGTTGTATTATAACTCTCGTTAAAAAGTCTGAAAATGAATTTCTGATAGACATACTAGATGAAAATATTAGAAAAATTGTTGCTCCCTAAAATTTGCTAAATAACTCTAACATTTTTGTGGTCTAAGTTTAGATTGACGTCGTTTCCTATTCAGCGTTTTGGTTTGACGTATTTTTTATAGGAGCCATTAAGGTTTATTAGTGAGGAGCCATTTTACACATTTTTATGTACGTGTTGCTTGTGGAACCTGCTTATCATACCAGGTTTCCGCCACTAGGTCTTTTGAAGTTGGCTGCTTACCATAGGCTTCGAGGGGATTGTGTGAAGCTTGTTAGGGGCTGTGTCAATCTTAGCTTGACTCCGGATCTGGTCTATGTGACGAGCCTTTACACTTGGGCGTGGAAACCTGTCTGGCAGGCTGTCCGCTTTTATAAAAGTGTTTTTCCAAAGGCCGATGTTTGGCTTGGAGGGGTTTACGCTTCTCTGATGCCTGAACATGCAGCTCAATCCGGTGTGGATCACGTTCACGTCGGTGTTTTTGATGAGGCTGAAAATTTGATGCCTGCCTACGACCTTGTTCCAGAATGGGACGGAAGCATAGTCTTTTCCTCTAGGGGCTGCAATAACAGATGCCCTTACTGCGCTGTCTGGCGGATAGAGGGCAAATTAAATTCATGCAAGCAAAGTATAAGGCACCTAATTTATCCAAAGCATTCAAGGATAATACTGTGGGACAATAATATACTCCAAAGTCCATATTGGGAGGACATTTTCGATGAACTTATTTGGTTCTGCAAAGCGAAGGGTATGAGAGTGGACTTTAATCAAGGTCTTGATGCTAGACTCATTACGGAAGATGTTGCTGAAAAGCTTGCACAGATGAGGTTGATGTGTGTTAGGTTATCGTACGACCGTGATGAAATGGAGCCCCACGTGGAGAGCGCAATAGAAATGCTCAGTAAAATAGGGATTAGAAGGCGCAGTATATTTGTTTATGTTTTATATAACTTCGATGATGACCCTGAAAGCTTTTTTAGGCGTGTTAGCAACGTGCTAAATTGCGGGGCTGTAGTTTATCCCATGCGCTTTGAACCATTAAACGCATTGGAAAGGTGGAAATACGTGGGGCCAAGATGGACTAAAGAGAAGCTTGAGGTCGTGGAGGACTTCCGCAGGGTTTATGGTTATGGGGGAACCTTTCCACCTTACGAATGGCTTGTAGAAAGGTTTAGAAAAGCAGCATGCTTTGATGAAGCTTTCAAGCTGCCGCGTGAAGGCGAACATGAAAAGAGAGCTAATAAGCCCTATCATGCACGGTGGCAAAGAGAAGCTGACTGGAGAAAAGTTGTAAGTCATATTCTCTCAAAGCAGTGGTAGGCTAGACCTTCCTTACAACAGCTAGAACTTTACCGTCCTCAACTTTCAACTCCCAAGAAATTTTTGTTCGGTGCTGAAGCCCAAGCGCCTTAGCCACCGGCTTGGGAATAACGGTCCTAAAGGACTTGTTGCATATGACGGTTGACTCGTAGGTTCCTATTTCCACCATAACTTGACGCCTATCTGATGTATATTTTTTGGGCAAATAAGCGTATCGATTAGAGCGCAATTTTTAACGCAACATTCATATCCAGCATTACTCGAATTATTAACGTGTGGGGCTTTTAAATGAACTCATTCCAAGAGAGAGTTTCAAAGTTCCTTGACATAGGTATGAGCGAAGGCCTCCTCACATTTGATGATTACAACGCCCTTATGGCTGCTCTCGAGGAGGCGGGGAAAATCACAACGATACATCCAGAACTTTATGCTGGACTGCTGAAAGACTCGCTTGAGTCATTCTCAGAAATGACTAAGGAGGCGGAGAAGGAAGTTTCCAAGCTTAAAAAAGCGTTGGAGGATAAAGGGCTGAAAATTAAGGACGCGGTTAAGGATGAGGAAATGTGGCCCCTCAAGGCTTTGGGAGCTGATGCATCGAGTTGCCCTGTGCCGATGGGGCTGGCTAAAGCTGCCTTCATAAGCGCCATGGCTTTTAGGGACGAAACACAGCCCGTAATAATTAGAGATCTAATAAGGGTGGAGAACGATGCAATGGCAAGCAGAGAATTTAAATTCTATTATCAAGTACAAGCTGAGGCTCTTATCCCCGCAGTTTGTATCCGCCACATCGAAGATTATGGAAAGCCTGACTGCGTGGTCATTGATGGACCGCTTAGTGCCTCAGGCCTTCTAATAAGAATCCCTTACAGGGTTGGCCTCAAAGATGAGGTTTACAAAGAGATGCAAGAGAAGGCACATCAGCTAATTAGGGTTAGGGACCAACTTATACGGAGATGTTATGAATTAGGCATACCTGTGTTTTCTGTCGTCAAACGGTGCACTTCAAGGCACTTTATGGCTTGGTATGAGCTTAAGGACGTTTTTCATTATACAGATCAGTTTGTTTTCCAACAACTCCTCGATTATGGACAGAGAACCCAAGCAATATCAATTTCAAAAGCTATCGAGAAACAGGGAGCTGAACCATTCGCCAGATTTAATGAAATATACGGGTTCTACATTAAAACTTCGAAGAATCCCTTAACCCCTCCCATAAGGGTTGAATATCCACAGTACCTGGAGGGAAAAGAGGACTGGATCGCAAGTTACGTGCTGACAACTTCGCTCACAACCTACGAAGCCGAGTTTGACGGCTTACCAAAGGCTGTATGCCTAGTCCATAAAGATGCCAAGATAACAAAAGCAATAATGAAGGAAATCTACAGAAGGGGAATAACGAAGATATTGGATGAAGGGGTAAACGTTAAACTTTTGGGTTTAATATGGGGGTTCTCCCTTGAATAAAGGATTTAAAGCATCGGAAGAGTTAGATGTTAAGGAAATAGCCAAGTCGGCAGATATTGTTGGAAATGTATTTTCACGCTACACCTACGGGATCAACAAGATATACATAACGTTAAGGAAAGACGTAAAGTTGCCTTTAGGCTCCTATATATTTGTCCTCGACGAGGATAGCTTGCCAATAGTATACCAAGTAGCTTCGCCTGAATACTATAGATATGGTTATGACTTTGAGAAGAGGCTCATAGCCTATGGTAAGGCTTCAAAGGATGAATCCCATACATACGACTGTGTGGGTGTACTAGTCGGCAAGCTATATGAAGATGGAAGAATTGAACCACCAAGATATCCCGTCGTCCCATTGTCGGATGTCTATAGTTGCCCACCTAAACTCATAGAGCTTGTCACCGAACCAAATACGCCCTTTAAAGTCAAAATTGGGGCAGATCCGCTTACATCACAGCCCGTGCACATTGATCTACGTCCTTTAATAAGGCAAGGACTATTAATAAGCGGAGCCCAGGGGACCGGCAAAACAACAGCCTTACTAACCCTAATATCAAGATCCTTAGAAGCATATAACAACTTACGTTTTGCAATCTTAGATTGGACTGGCGAATTCCAACCATTATCCTCCTTAGAAAAGAAAGGATTTAAAGTGCGCTCAGTATCCTGGGATACATTTATTACTGGACTTAAAATGGACGACCCTGAATCTACGTTACACCTAATAGAGGAGGAGGATCCAAGGGCTAAATCCGGTGCCCCAAATGAAGTTCTTTTTACAGCCCTTGTACTATGTAAAAAAGACAAGCTATTTCCAACGAAACAAAATGTAAAATCGAAAATTGACGAACAAAAAGCCGGGCGTCAGCCAGGAACCCTACTGACAGCACATAGTATTGCTGATAAGGCTGATCACATTCCCGTCGAGGAACCTAAGGAAATTTACGGAAAGAAAAAGCTACTAGAGGAAATTAAGAAAAACAACATCTTGATCATAGATTTCACACGTACCGAAAATGCTAACGTGCCAGATGATTTTGAAGTGAAAAAAAGGATGGGCACATTTTTGGCCAAATGCATATGGGAGGAGGCCACACAGAAAAAGGATTTTGGTTGCATAGTTGTCTCGGATGAAGCCCACAGAATAGCGCCTGAAAAATTTTACGGAGGCGAGATGGATCCAATTTGGATTAGGTTGGCAACGGAGGGAGGAAGAAATGGCTGTCCACTTTGGCTTGTAGCAAGGAGGTTAAGCTTGGTAAGTAAGGCCGTGACGACAGAGTTGCAACAAAATTTTATATGCTTCAACGTTGAGGATGTTGATAGAAAAAGGATTATTGAGGATTTGGGAGAAACTTTTGCTAGTCTTCTCGGGGCTCTTCCGCCAGGCGAGGCCATAGTGAAATCGGCTATGGGATTCAAGGTTCCTGGGCAGGTAACGCACGTGAAATTTGAAAAAGTGCTAGAGCCGTCATCTGTAAAATACGGATTAGAGGAAAGATTCAAACCCATAAATTCAAGTGAAAGCTCGAAAGGTGCTAATGGATGATAATTGATGACCCTAACAATGATTGGGTTTGGGTTCGGCCATCAAAGCCTCAACAATCCAAAACTGGACGAGAAGCCCTCATAGAGTATTTGCAACATTTCGGTAAGTGGCTGATCTTCAGCCGGAACAGAGCCTATTTAGAGGAGCTTGCCAGAAAACTTGATCCCTACGTTGAAGAGGGCAAGATTCATTCCGCCAAATATAACAGGGAACCTGCTCCCTTTGCCAAGGGATCTCTCGTTATGTGTGTATACTGCGATGACAGAGAAAGAGAGGATGTCTGGAATATTCTCCGCAGCCTTGGTGTTACCAAACGTATATGGAAATATGACCGCCAAACATTTGAGGATTGGCTTCCCGGCGGGCGCCTCTACAGAGAGGCTAAAGTAGCAGGTAGGTGAGGTTTTGACTAAAGAGTCTATAACCGACATTTTGGTTGAGTTAGGTAGGAGGCTTGGCTTTCGTGTCGGAACAGAGATTCAAGCATCAGATTCGGCTTGGGTGGATGTTGTGTGGTTTGATGAGAGGTTTGATTTTGGACCCAGGAAAGAAGAAAAGTGGTCTAAGGTTAAGACGTGGCGGCAGCCCGTTCTTCCTGTTGTTGGCTTTGAAATTGAAGCCTCAGCTGGGGCAAAACCATTGAAGGGAAGCATAGCAAACCTCAATGATTTAGGGGCCATTATGGGTGTCGTTGTGCTCTCAGAAGAGAATATTGCTAAAATGAAAAGGAAGGGGACAAAGTGGAGTAACGAAACTGAAGAGTCTATTTGGATGGAATTATTAAAGAGGACAACCAAATGGGTTTATGAAGCGCGGCCCATTATACGTGTTGTAGTTATGACGGAGCCCGAAGTTAAAGAGTGGGCAAAAAATAAAGGACTCACTTAATTTTTTAATTGCATACGGCCCGGCCCACCAATTTTCGCTTAACATATGATGTTGGATAAGAGTCCCAAAATCTTTTTTGGAGAGACCACGCTTAAGGCCGCGTTCGTCAGTTTTTTGCCAACCTTTGGGATTAATCCAGCAGCATCTGTTCCAAGCTTGCAGATGATTGTGTGTTCAAAAAGTCCTAGTTGTTCAATTCCTACAACATCGTTTTGGCAC
>JAVZIQ010000054.1:0-11539 GCA_038871175.1 Bathyarchaeia archaeon
ACAAAGCTAGGAAATCCAAATATTTTCAGCGTTTCCTAAAGAATTGGAAAAGTTCGTAAACCAAGGTTTAGTTTTTGAAGCATAAGATAAGTAGAGAGAATTGTTAAAACTTAAAATGGCTCCAAATCATAAAGAAAAAGCTACTTTAATGTATATGACTTCTCACTACACAAATTGGGGAATTTATCAACTATCGACGAAATTGACTAAAAACTCTATTATGTTTGTAATGGATGTTGTTCTATGATGTATTCATTTGAAAATTTATTATTAGTGCGGTATCTGGTGAAGTTTTTTCTCAGAAGTTTTCCTCATTTTTCTATTTATTTTTCTTGCTTCTGAAATTAGATTTGTTAATGACGTTAAGGCCTTACCTACATCCTTTAGTTGTAAAACTAAAATTGTTTCAGTGGAGCAGCTGAGGGTTTCTTCAATGTTAATGTGGCTTCTTGAGATTGCATTGTAGAATGATACAACGCATCCCGGTGTCTCAATAATTTTCTGCGGACTTGTTATGATTATGGCTACTAAATTATTTTTTTGTTCTATGACGTTTTCCAAGCGAAAGTTTGAGGATATTTCTTCGGCAAATTTTTGATCGAAGATTATGGTTAATGTTTTCATTCCCTCTATTATTTGAATGTATATTTCACTAGGCATTTCTTCAAGCATTCTTTTAATTGTCTCTAAATTTCTTCTGTTTTTTTCAGCTGAGATTTTTGCCATGTCTGTTCTTAGGTGTATTACGCTTTCAGCAATGACGTCTGCGACGTCTCTGTTATGCATGGACTTGTAGTTGACGCCTGCTCTCTTTACAGCGGTTATTATACTTTCAATTTTAACTTTGCGACTTAATACTTCCTCAACAGTGGGCTTAAGGATTCTTGCAATCGCACTATAATTTCCATATCCCTTCTCAAGAGCGCATTGAATTGAAAGGTCCTTATCTATCAGTTCTTGAACCGTCCTTGATATGCTTCCGTTTTTGGCCATAATTATCACTTTTTGATATATATTGACCAAAAAGTATATAAAATTTGTTAAGTCACTGGCTAGGTTATGCCAAAGGGGAAAGTGGTATTAGCGTATTCGGGGGGTCTAGATACATCCATAATGGTGAAATGGATACAGGAAAAATACAATTCTGAAGTGGTAACGTTAACTGTGGATGTGGGCCAAGGGATAGATCCAGATGTTATAGAAAAAAAGGCCCGCATGCTTGGCGCGGTTAAGCATTACTTTATAGATGCAAAACATGAATTCGTCATAAACTATGTTTTTCCAGCTATAAAGGCAAACGCCCTTTACGAGGATAAATACCCCCTTTGTAGTGCCCTTTCGCGTCCATTGATAGCCAGGAAATTAGTTGAAATAGCAAATGAGGAGGAAGCTTCGGCTGTCGCCCATGGATGTAGCGGAAAAGGAAATGATCAAGTTAGGTTCGATGTTACGATAAAGTCGCTCTCACAGAGTTTAAAGGTAATAGCTCCTGTCAGGGAATGGCGGCTAGCCCGAGATGAAGAAATTAAATTCGCGATGGATAGAAACATACCCTTACCTATAACATCTGAAAACCCCTACAGTATCGACCAAAATCTATGGGGACGCTCCATTGAATGCGGAGTGCTTGAAAATCCCGATAACGAGCCTCCTGAAGATGCATTTGAGTGGACAGCGCCTCCAGAGAAATGCCCTGACACACCTGAATATATCACCATCGAGTTTGAAAAGGGGATTCCGCAAACGTTAAATGGTGAGGAATTAGACCCTGTACAGTTTATTACTAAACTTAATAAAATTGGCGGCATACACGGAGTAGGGCGTATAGACCACATTGAAGATAGAATTGTAGGAATAAAGTCAAGAGAGGTCTATGAATGCCCAGCCGCCACAATCCTTATAGAAGCCCACAAAGACTTAGAAAAAATGGTTCTAACCTCCCATGAAATTGCATTTAAGAAGTACGTCGACACTCAGTGGGCTTTTCTAGTTTATTCAGGCTTATGGGTGGACCCGCTTCGAGAAGACCTTGAAGCCTTCATTAACAAAACACAAGAGCGCATATGTGGAAAAGTGAAAATGAAATTGTTTAAAGGAAGTTTGAGGGTGGTTGGGCGTTCTTCCAACTACTCGATATATAACCTTAATCTTGCAACATACGATGTGAAGTCAACGTTCGATCAGTCCTTGGCACAGGGTTTCGTAGAGCTTTGGGGGCTCCAGTCCATAACCTTTAACGATCTTAAAACAAAAATGGAAAGAGTGTAGAGGATAAAGTTTGAGCGTGCTTTTTAAAAATGGCCGGATAAAATCATCTAGAAAAGATGTAACGCTTTTCATATCTTCGATAAAAGAGGATGAGAGGCTACTAAAGCACGTGATCGAGATAAATGAAGCCCATATAATAATGTTATTGGAACAGAAAATAATAAAGAGTGAACAAGGGATTCAACTTCTAGCAGCTCTTGAAAAGTTAAGGAGTAAAGTTAAACCAAAAATAAAGCCTTGGCTTGAAGATATCCACGTATACTTAGAAGAGGAAGTAATTAAAATCGCTAAGGACGCGGGAGAAAACCTACATATAGCAAAAAGCAGGAATGACCAGGTTTCGACCGCCATTAGAATGGAGCTGCGGGAAGAACTAATAAGCCTGTCAAAAGTTATGCTTAAGTTTCAGAAAACTCTCATAGAAGAAGCTGAAAAACATGTTGAAACAATTATACCTGGATATACTCATTTAAGACCTGCCCAGCCAATAACTTTCGCCCATTACCTTTTATGTCAATTTGACGCATTCCAAAGAAGTCTGCAAAGAATTAGAGAATGTTTTGAAAGAATTAACGCTTGCCCCATGGGAGCTGCTGCAATGGCAACAACAAGTTTTCCAATAAACAGGGAAAAAGTCGCTGAGCTCTTGGGGTTCAACCAGATAATTGAGAACTCTATAGACGCCGTTAACAGCCGAGATTTCGTTCTTGAAACATTAGGAATACTGTCCATAATAGCCATTGACATAAGTCGCATGGCTGAGGACTTGATAATTTGGAGCACGCCTGAATTTGGCCTGGTGGAACTCCCAGACGAGTTCTGCTCCACAAGCAGCATAATGCCACATAAGAAGAATCCTGATGTGCTTGAAGTTATTCGTTCAAGGATGACCCACATAATAGGCAACTTCACGACTTGCACCTTAACATTGAAAGCCTTGCCTTCAGGTTACAACCTAGATTTTCAGGAAATTACTCCAAAACTTTGGGATTCACTCTATAAAACAAACCAAGCCATTATTATGATGTCTGATCTAATAAGGCTATGTAAAATTAATAAATCCAATTTTGCGAGTCAAAGTTTAAAGTTCACCACACTAACTGAGCTTATTAGAGTTCTATTTCAGAAACATAAAATTTCATTCAGGGTTGCCCATAAGATTGTAGGCGCATTTGTCAGATGGTTAATCGATAACGGAATAGATTTGAAAGATGCAAAGCCGGAAATGCTGGAAAAAATCGCTAGGGAAGTTTCGGATAAAACATTAGATATAAGTCCCAGCGATTTCGAGGCCATAACCGATATTGTTAGCTTCATTAAAAACCACAACGTTCGAGGAGGCCCCTCACCGCCTGAAGTTCGAAGAATGATTGCTTTCAGGAGAAATCTTTTAGCTCGAGGTGAAACAAGTCTAGCTGAAACAGAAGAGAGAATTAGGGAAGCAAATGAAAAACTCCGCAATTTGACTTCTAAAATTGTGCATAACAATATAACCGAAAAATTTAAAAGTTGGGGTGTAACAGTTTGCTAGGGCTTCTGGGTAAAGAAAAACTGCCCCGAGAACAAAGGAAAGCGGTACTAGTTTTAGAAGATGGATCTTCCTTCATCGGTTCAGGTTTTGGTGCAACGAAGAAAGCGTCTGGAGAAGTCGTTTTTTCAACGTCCATGGTGGGTTATGTAGAATCTTTCACGGATCCCTCTTACCATGGCCAAATACTCACACTAACCTATCCGTCAATAGGCAACTACGGAGTTCCAGAGCAGTTAAAAGGAAATTTATACTCTCCCTTCGAGTCGAACGGAATTAAAGTCGCAGGGCTTGTAATTCATGAACTATGCAAGAATCCGCATCACTGGGCTTCCAAGAAAACTTTGGAAGAATGGCTTGAAGAAGAGGTTGTTCCTGGAATCTCGGGAGTAGATACGCGAATGATAGCTAAGAAGTTAAGAAATACTGGGGTGATGCGTGGTGTTTTGCAAGTTTTTGAAGGAGAAGAGGTCCCAGAATTTGAAAGACTTTTGGAAGAAGTTAAGAACGTCCCTGAACTTAGCTCGAGAAATCTGGTCGGCGAGGTTTCAATTAAAGAACCAGTATTCTATAACCGGGAAGGGGAAAATGTTGTCGTGTTAATTGATTGTGGCGTTAAAAATAGCATTATAACAAACTTAATTTCCCGTGGGTTATGCGTCATACGTGTGCCCTACAATTTTTCAGCTAAGGAAATAATGGAGTATAAGCCTCATGGTATTGTCATAAGTAATGGACCGGGAGATCCTAAAAAATGCGTTGAAACAATAGACTGCCTCAGAACACTTTTAGGGGAAGAGCTGCCAATGATGGGAATATGCCTCGGAAATCAAATATTGGCTCTTGCTTTAGGCGCTAACACATACAAAATGAAGTATGGACATCGTTCGCAGAACCAGCCAGCTTTAGACCTTGAAACAAAAAGCTGTTATATTACAACACAAAACCATGGTTACGCCGTGGACAAGGACTCTTTAAAAGAAACAGATCTCAAGGTCTGGTTTTTAAATGCAAATGACCAAACCATTGAAGGTTTAAAACACAGGGAAAAGCCAATTTTCGCTGTCCAGTTTCATCCAGAGGCAAGTCCGGGCCCATTTGACACAGGCTTTCTTTTCGACAATTTTATCGCAGCAATGGATGTGAAGTAAATGCCAAAGTTTGAATGGATAAAGAAGGTTTTAGTTCTCGGAAGCGGTGCAATAAAGATTGGAGAAGCAGCAGAATTTGACTATTCAGGAAGTCAATGTCTTAAAGCATTATTAGAGGAAGGAATAGAAACTGTTCTCATCAACCCAAATGTGGCAACTATACAAACTGATCCAAGGTTGGCGAGCAAAGTTTATCTTCTGCCAGTTGAGCCTCGATATGTTGAAGAGGTTATTGAAAGAGAAAAGCCTGATGGAATATTGCTTGGCTTTGGAGGACAGACAGCCCTAAACTGCGGTGTTCAACTGGCAAGGGAAGGCATACTTGAAAAACACGGGGTTAAAGTTTTAGGAACCCCAATATCTGCCATAGAGGCAACTGAAGATAGAGAACTTTTCAGACAGGCTATGATCAAGGCTGAAATACCTGTTCTTAGAAGCAAATCTGCCACTTCGGTCGAAGAGGCTTTAAAGGCTGCTGAGGAAATAGGGTATCCTGTCATTTTGAGGGTGGCGTACACCTTAGGCGGGAAGGGTTCAGGTGTTGCTCAGAACGCTGAAGATTTGAGGCAGTTGGCAGCAAGGGCCCTTGCCCAGAGCATGATATCCCAAGTTCTAGTTGAAGAGTATGTTGGCAAATGGAAGGAAATCGAATATGAAGTAATGAGAGATAGGTTGAACAATTGCATAACAGTTTGCAACATGGAAAATTTTGACCCTATGGGCGTCCACACAGGCGACTCCATTGTTGTCGCCCCCTCCCAAACTTTGACAAACAAGGAATATCACCTTCTCCGGTCTGCATCGATAAAGGTCATTCAAAGCTTAGGCATAGTTGGCGAGTGCAACATTCAATGGGCTTTACATCCCCTATCCGAAGAATTTCGCGCTATCGAAGTTAACGCTCGCATGTCAAGAAGTTCAGCTCTGGCGAGTAAAGCAACAGGATACCCGCTGGCTTACATAGCGACTAAGTTAGCAATAGGATATTTACTTCCAGAATTAATTAACAAAGTAACAGGAATTACAACTGCATGTTTTGAACCCTCATTAGATTATTTAGTTGTTAAAATTCCTAGGTGGGACTTCCAGAAGTTTAAAAATGTGGAAAGAAAGCTTGGGCCTCAAATGAAGTCTGTCGGCGAAGTAATGGCCATTGGTAGATGTTTCGAGGAAGCCCTACAGAAAGCCGTCAGAATGCTTGACATGGGAAAGGCTGGACTTGTATGTAACGGTGAAGATAACGATTTTGAATCCTTTCATTCTTTAAAACTTGCTTTAGCGGAACCAACAGACGAGAGGCTTTTCAAAATAGTTAAGGCTCTAAAAATCGGCATGTCCATAGAAGAAATATATAATTTAAGCGGTGTTGACCCATGGTATCTATATAAAATAAAGAACATAATTGAAATGGAAAGAAGATTAAAAACCCTAGACATAAACAGCGGTGAAGCCTTAGAAGTTATAAAGGAAGCTAAACGTCTAGGTTTTTCAGATAGACAAATTGCAGATTGCTTAGGCAAAGAAGAATTAAAAATAAGAGAGTGGAGAAAAGGAAAAGGCATAGTTCCAGTTGTCAAACAGATAGACACGCTGGCCGCTGAGTGGCCTGCTAAAACAAACTACCTTTACTTGACTTATGGCGGAAGTGAAAACGACATAGAATTTGACGCAGCTCATAGTAAGGCCATAGTTTTAGGCGCAGGAGTTTTCAGAATAGGTTCAAGCGTTGAATTTGACTGGTGTGCCGTGAACACGGTATGGGCTCTTAAAAAATACGGGGTAGATGAGGTTATCGTTGTGAATTATAACCCTGAAACCGTCTCCACAGATCATGATATATGTGACAAGCTTTATTTTGAGGAGTTAACCTTAGAAAGGGTTTTAGACATATACGAAAAGGAAAATCCGATTGGAATAGTGGTAAGCGTAGGAGGACAAATTCCTAATAACATGGCGTTGAAACTTGCCAAGCTTGGGGTTAAGCTTCTAGGTACACCTGCAGAAAGCATAGACAGAGCGGAGGACAGATCTAAGTTTAGCAAACTTCTAGAGGAACTTGGCATTCCCCAGCCAAAATGGAGTAAGCTGACAACCATTGACGAAGCTGTCAAATTTGCCGAGGAAATAGGCTTCCCCGTTCTGGTAAGACCAAGCTATGTATTATCAGGTTCAGGTATGAAAACAGCCCACTCAAAAAAAGAGCTTAAAACCTACCTTGAAATAGCAGCAAAAGTTTCTCCTGAGCATCCCGTTGTAATATCAAAATTCATTGAAAATGCAAAGGAAGTTGACGTAGATGGCGTATCAGACGGCGAAGAAGTCTTCATAGGAGCCATAATAGAGCACATAGAAAACGCTGGGGTTCACAGCGGAGACTCCATAATGTGCATACCTCCACAGACACTTCCTAAAGAAATTATCCAAAAAATAAAGGAATACACAATTAGAATAGCTACATCCCTTAAAATTAAGGGGCCATTTAATGTGCAATACATATTCAAAGACGGCGAGGTGTATGTAATAGAATGCAATTTGAGGGCTTCAAGATCCATGCCGTTCGTAAGCAAGACCATAGGAACAAACCTTATGGAACTATCTACGCTGGCTATGCTTGGCAAAAAGCTTAAAGAATTAAAAATATCTAGCCCTGAAGCAATTCGACATGTAGGGGTTAAAGTTCCTCAGTTTAGCTTTATGAGGCTGGACGGAGCTGACCCATTGCTTGGAGTTGAAATGCAAAGCACAGGCGAGGTTGCATGTCTCGGCGACAACTTTTACGAAGCATTTGTAAAGGCTTTGGAATCGTCAGAGTTTGACATGCCTAAAAGCGGGGGTTCCGTCCTCTTATATGCTCCAGATGCTTATAGGGAGAAACTTATTCCTATTATGACTAATTTAAGGAAATTGGGTTTCCGAATTTACACAACCAAAACCTTGGCTGAAACTCTAAAGAAAGAGGGTATAAACGATGTAACAATTCTTCATAAAGTCCATGAAATAGAAAAGAATCCTAATCCAATTCAGCTTATTTCTCAACGGAAAGTAGACTTGGTTATAAGCGTTCCACCGAAAGATTCTGGAAAAACTTCTGAGGATTTTATAATTAGAAGGATGGCTACCGAATTTAATATGCCCCTCGTCACAACAATTGAGTTAGCCTCATTTCTAACCAAAGCTTTACGGTATTTAAAAAACGGGAAAGTGGCTGCGCATTCACTCCAAGAATACTATTCAGCAAACTAAATGTAGCCTTTTTTAGCAGCTAACTCTGCGCTTAACAGTCCTGCTCCTGCAGCTCCTCTAATAGTGTTATGGCCTAGGCAAATGTATTTAAGGGTTAACGCAGAGTCTTCCCTTATCCTTCCAACAACTACACTCATACCTCTACCTTCATCTCTATCAAGCCTCGGCTGAGGTCTATCTGTTTCTTCTCTAACTATTATCGGCTTTTCAGGAGCAAAGGGAAGCTTAAGCCTTTGCGGCTCACCTCTAAAGCTTCTGAATGCCTCCTTAACCATTTCTAATGAAGGCTTATTCTCAAGCTCTACAAAGACACATTCAAGGTGGCCATCCCTCACGTTCACCCGATTGCAGCTTGCACTTATCTGTACTTTGGCAGGATTTACCTTGTAACCGTCAAATTCCCCAAGAATCTTCAATGTTTCCTTTTCTATTTTCTCCTCTTCTCCTGAAATGTAAGGCACAACATTGTCAATTATGCTTAAAGACGGCACTCCTGGAAAACCTGCACCGCTTAAAGCTTGCATTGTTGAAACAATAACTCTCTTCAAGCCGAACTGCATTAGTGGTTTCAGCGTAATGGCTAACTGTATAGTTGAACAGTTAGGATCTGTGGATATAAAACCGCTCCATTTCCTTCTTTTCTTTTGAATTTTAATTAGTTCTAAATGTTCAGGGTTAACCTCCGGAATTATAAGGGGGACATCCTCTTCAATCCTATGAGAACTTGCCTTGCTGAAAACGGGATATTCACTGGCAAACTCCGCTTCTACAGACTTTGCTATATCTGAGGGCAGCGCAGAGAAAACGAAGTCTACGTCTCCGGCATCCTTGACAGATTTTATGTCAGAGTTCACAACAGGAATATCAGCAACTTCAATAGGCATTTCAGATTCCAATATCCAATTACATGCCTCCCTATACATTTTACCTGCTGATTTTTCAGAAGCTGCAAGCACCTCTATTTCAAACCATGGATGGCCCTGAAGGAGTTGCACAAATCTTTGGCCAACAGCCCCAGTTGCTCCTAGGATTGCGACTTTCCACTTCAATTATGATCCCACATGTGGAATAACTATCTTGGAATTATATTTTTCGTCAAGCACTGTTGAAATTTCCCTCCTAAATCAACTGTTAGCGAAAACATTTACCAACTTCGTAAAATGATCATAGTGTTGGTTTTGATTATCCCTTCTATTTTGCGAATTCTTTCAACGCATTCATTGACCTCTGCGATGTTCATAGCTGATATTATTATTGCAATATCATATTCCCCGGTAACTTCATACACGGTTTCAACATTAGGTATTTTTAACAGTTCACCTGAAATTTCTGATGTTGGAATCGAAGGTTTTACGGAAACCAAGGCTATGGCTTCCGCTCCTTCTGAAAGTGCAAGCTTAAGTGTAAACTTTTTTATAACTCCGGAGCTCACTAGGTCCTTTATTCTTTTTCTTACAGCCCCCTCTGAAAGCCCAACTTTTTTCCCAATTTCGTTATATGTGGATCTTCCATTACGCTTAAGTATTCGAATTATCTCCTTATCAATTTCATCCATGTCTATTCCTTTTTTGTTACGTTTTACGTAATTAAAATAAATAAAAATTGAAAAATACTTAAAGATTTCTCCGAAATTCTTATTAACTAGACTATTTTTACACCTTAAAAGCTAAAATCAAACTGTAAGGACGCCCTTATATGGCGAATAAAATGTTTAAAGGGTGCTACACTGCTTTAATAACGCCAATGCTTAAAGATGGACAAATCGACATTGAAGGTATTAAAAATCTAGTTGAATTCCAAGTATCTCAGGGTGTCAGCGGAATTCTTGCCGTTGGAACAACCGGTGAAAGCCCTACTTTAGACCATGAAGAGAAGAGGCATGTGATAGAAAAAGTACACGAATATAACGCTGGCAAAGTTCTTACAATAGCAGGTACAGGATCCAACTGTACACGGGAGGCCATAGAAAACACGAAAAAAGCCCATGACCTAGGAGTCGAGGCCATATTGCTTGTAGATCCATACTATAACGGACCTAGCTCCTTAGAAATAAGGCGAGAGTACATTGCACCTATAGCTGAAATGTTTCCAGATTTGTACATAATTCCCTACGTAATTCCTGGAAGAACTGGAACTCAGCTTTTGCCACAAGATATTGCCATTCTCCATTCTAAATATTCAAACGTTAGAGCTGTTAAAGAATCCACTGGAAACTTTGAGAATATGAGGTTAACGAGGAAGCTTTGCGGAGAAAACTTTGACATATTGTCCGGGGATGACGATAAAACCTTTAACATGATGCTTGATGAGAAAATTGCAGCTTCAGGGGTGATCTCGGTTATTTCGAATATAACTCCTGCAGCTGTTCAGAATATGACGACACTACTACTCGAAAATAGAGTGGATGGAGCCAAAATAATTCATGAAAAATTGAAACCTTTATTTCAAATTGTAACCATAACTACCGCTGAAAAAACGGAATTCGGAGAGGTTGCAGTTAAGGCTAGAAATCCCCTTCCGTGCAAAACTTTAATGAACATTCTCGGCTTGCCATCTGGGCCTTTAAGGCCTCCTATGGGGAGGATGACCCGTAAGGGCTTGGAGGTTTTGCTAAAAGCTGTGAGAGAAGTGTATGAGCATAGCCCAGAAATTTTCGTACCCATTGAAAATTTCTTTGATGTTGACCTCTCTAAAAGATTATATCTCGAGAGATATTGGAAGGATTTAACTTATGATTAGAATTTGTGTGGCTGGTGCAACTGGAAGAATGGGAAAAGCCCTGATCTCTGAAGCCTTAAATAAGGGCTTTGAAATAGTTGGCGCTCTAGCTTCGACGCAAAACCCTAACATAGGCAGAACTCTTCGTGAATTAGGAATATGTAACCTAGAACTGCCACTTTATAGCCCTTTAAGACTTAAAGAAGCCTTGGAAAGGGCTGACGTATATGTTAGTTTCACCACTCCAGAAGCTGAGCTTAGAAACATTCCTGAAGTTGTGGACTTGAACAAGAGAATAGTTATGGGGACCACTGGTTTCACAGAAGAACAGCTAAGCGGGCTTAAAACCTTGGTTTCATCAAGGGTTCCTGCAGTTTTCGCTTCAAACTTCTCATTAGGCTTAAATCTAGGTCTCAAAATGTTGAGATCTCTGGCTTATTTGCCTGAGGGTTACGAAATAAGCGTTGTTGAGGCACATCATTCTGGAAAGAAGGATGCTCCCAGCGGCACAGCAGTATCGATAGCTAATCTTATTTCTTCTCTAAGAGGATACTCTAAAATTGTTCATGGTAGAAGGGGTTTTTCTCAAAGAACTCGCGAAGAGCTCGAGGTATTATCCGTGAGGGCTGGA
>JAVZIQ010000055.1:0-11476 GCA_038871175.1 Bathyarchaeia archaeon
GCCTGCATTGGTCCTGCCGGAGAAAGGCTTGTCCGCTACGCCTGCATCATAAATGAGAGAAGGGCAGCTGGAAGAAAGGGCTTAGGGGCTGTGATGGGCTCAAAAAACCTGAAAGCCATAGCGGTGAAAGGCACTAAAAAGGTAAATGTTGCCCAGGAAGAAAGGTTTAAGGAATCCATTAAAAAAATGCATGAACTAATGAGGCGAAGCCCCGTCCTATACCCATCCTTCTCTAAGCTTGGAACCCCCATGACAGTTGAAGTCACAGCTGAATTGGGGATTCTGCCAGCGAAGAACTGGACAGCCACGGGGATTTTCGCTCCTGTTGAAACTTTAGGAGGAGAAGCCCAATCCATGTATACTGTTGCCCGTTCAGGATGTTACGCCTGTCCTGTTAGATGTGGACAGTTAAAGCTTGTTAAAAGCGGGCCATTCGCAGGGTTCTTGACAGAGGGCCCTGAGTTTGAGTCCACGTACAGCCTAGGAACCATGGTAGGCGTGAATTATCTGCCAGCGGTTATAGCTGGAGACAGGTTATGCGACGAATACGGATTAGACACTATTTCTACAGGTGCAGTCATAGCATTCGCCATGGAACTTATAGAAAAAGGAGTCCTGTCAAGAGAGGAGGTAGACAATCTAGATTTAAATTTTGGTAACTATCAAGCTTTTACTGAAATGATTAGAAAAATTGCTTTTAGAGAGGGCTTTGGCAATATATTAGCTGATGGTGTTAAAAGGGCATCACAAATAATCGGCAGAGGAGCTGAAAATTACGCTTTACACGTAAAGGGCATGGAGCTTCCAGGCTACGATGTGAGAGGGGCAAAGGCTCATGGTTTAAGCTATGCCACAGCCTACACAGGGGCTGATCATAACAGGGGCTATGCCATACAGGAGATCTTCAACGTTCCTGTTCCCTATAAGGTGGACAGGTTGGCTGTGGATGGCAAAGGAATTTTATGTAAATGGAATCAGGATGTAAGAACCGCCATATGTGACTGCATGCCCTTATGCGTCTTCGTTTTTGACATGGGATTAGCGGCTGTAGCGCTAGACCTTATGTCAGAATTGTACGAGGCATTAACGGGTTTTAACATGAGACCTGAAGAGATCCAGAAGGCTGGAGAGAGGGTGAATAACATAGCCAGAACATTTAATGTTAAGGCTGGATTTACGAGAAAGGACGACACGCTGCCGCAGAGATTAATTGATGAAGGAATTCCAAGCGGTCCTTCCAAGGGACAGAGAATCAGCAGAGAGGAACTGGATAAAATGCTAGACGAATACTA
The DNA here is from genome assembly GCA_038871175.1 of Bathyarchaeia archaeon. Taxonomy (GTDB): domain Archaea; phylum Thermoproteota; class Bathyarchaeia; order Bathyarchaeales; family Bathycorpusculaceae; genus JAVZIQ01. The sequence goes on from JAVZIQ010000055.1 coordinate 1,293, forward strand.
CGAAGCCAGAGGGTGGGATAAACAGACAGGAGCCCCGAAAAAGGAGAAAATGGCAGAGTTGGGAATTGAAGACTAACCCATACCTTCAAATGATAGTTTAAGGTTAAACCTTCTCATTTTCTTATGGCGTATAGGTAGGGCAATATAACAGCAAGATTCCTCATCTCTTCTACACAGTGTTGAAACAGGTTTTTAGCCATGTCATAGTTAGCGTACGCTGGGTTTAGCCAGAACCTGCTTCGCATTTCACATCCAAAATCTGTATCTCGCACAAAATGAGTCATGGCACCGGTTTCCACATCCTCTCCATCCTTTCTGAAATATAATTTAGCACAGACAGCCGTAGCATGTGCCTTTTTAAGCTTCGAAACTTCGAAAAACTTGGATGGATCCTGGAAGCATATTCTAAGCTTGGCGATTGGAGGCTTCCCACCCAAAGTTTCTTCAACTATGTGGCTGGCGCCAATGTAATTGCCCGGGCTCCACTTATCATCCCACGCACCGTAAATATGGTCCACAGGATGCCAAAGCTTATAGGTTGCTGTATGCTCTTTAGGCGATAACCCATAGGCAAACCACCACTCAACCATCTTACCGTTACAATAAGGCATACGAGTTAGGGCAGCTACAAGAAAGAACCCATCTGAAAGACGCATATACCCACTTTCAAATGGCAAATAACCAGGTTCTAAAAGCCTATTCACATGTTTGAGAGGTAACTCTATATCTTCAAGCATATTATCCCCGTCTCTATTTTAAATCCTCCAAATTTAAGATTTCCCATATTAAAGTTATCAAATACTTCAAAAACCTTCCAGCAACAAGATATCTACATTTATCGAAGGATAATCATAAAAACCGATTTTGGCTTATTTTAAGGCAATGTACTTTTAGACTTTTCAAGGAAAATGCACCCTATATATGTGCTTCTTTCAATTTTTATGTCCATTTTTTCTGTTTTATAGTTTGGGTGGGTTAAGATTAGTGTGTATTCTGCTGGTTCAAGTTCTTGGATTTCGAAGTCTCCGTAGTTGTTTGTTTGAGTGTTTTTTAGTTGGTTTGTTTTTTTGTTTATTAGAGTTATTTTTACGTTTTCTGCACACTCGTCGGTATCTTTAAATACTACGGTTCCTGCCAGGATGTTTTTTGTTATCTTATGAAGGGCTATATAGTGGATGTTTGGTTTTGTGCCGTATTCTGGCCGGTATGGTTCAGCTTTTCTTTGGACTAGCTTTTTGTAGACGTCGCTTTTTGAGTTCTCTAGATCACCAAAGATTAGGGCTCCTGTCGGGCATGCTTGTACACATCTTGGTTCTTTCCAGCCTTTATCTAGAAGGTGAGCGCATAAAGTGCATTTTTGAGGCAGTTTTTTCTCTTCATTCCAGAATATGGCTTTGTATGGGCATGTGTCTAAAATTTGTTTTTGGTTGTAAGCTTTTTCAGGGTCGATTATTACTACGCCGTCTGGCCTCTTATAAACAGCGTTGTTTTTAGCATTTTCTATGCATGGAGCTTCGTCGCAGTGCATGCATGTTATCGGCATGTAGGCCACCCTTACATGGGGGTATTGACCATGCTCTTTGGTTAGTATGCGTATCCATTGATGGCCGTGTCTCGGCTGAGCCATAGAGTATGGCGGGTAATCGTTATTCCAGAACTCGTCCTTACACGCTAAGAAGCAGTTGTAGCATCCATTACATTTTGATACGTCTACGATCATAGTCCACTTAGTCATTTTTATCCCTCCACTTTTCAATTTCCACCAGGCAGGAGTTAGGAGCCATTCCATAGGCATTTTTGGATATAACCCTTGAAGGCGTTAAAATGTTGAGGCATCCTCCGCGATCAACGGATTTGGGGTCTCCAGGCTCTCCTAGAGGGTCGTAAACATTACAAGACTCCCAGCTGTGAACCACGCCAGGCCTAACCCTCTCGGTAACTTGTGCTACACATAAAACGGAACCCCTATCGTTAAACACTCTAACTATATCTTCGTTTCTTATGCCTCGCGCCTCCGCATCCTTAGGATTTATGCGCACCACCCAATAGTAATGTCCATCTTCTTTAAGAACACGGTGATCTGGAATTTCATTAACCCAAACTCCCTTTCCATCATAATGGGTGTGATATGAATAGCGCGGATGAGGAGTTATCAGCTGCAAAGGATACTTACAGGCTAAATCGCTTAGGTGTCCCTCCCAAGAGGGAATGTAACGTGGAAGTGGGGGTCTCTCCTCATCTTTTGGATCAAACCTTTCCAAGGATTTAGAAACGAACTCTATCTTGCCAGTAGGAGTTGCAAGGCCTAACTTGTTTATGGGAACGTCTGAAGGCGCCGGACCCCAGTCGGGCGTGTCTCTAGGCCTTCCTTCGTAGAACCATCGCAGGGCAGGTGTTGGCTTGTAGGGCTTTGGAAGAGGAACAACAAAGTATCCCTTCTTCTTAAATTCCTCCCAGGAAATATATTTGCATATGTCTGTAACCTCAAACATCCTTCTAACCCAGTCCAAATCAGTCATCCCTCCTTCTGTGAATTCTTCGTAAAAACCCATTCTTCTGGCAATTTCTGCGAATATTTGATAGTCTGCTTTTGACTCACCTAGAGGCTCTATACATTTCATGTGGAGAACTATCAAACGATGGTTGGTCCCACATGAAGAGTGGGGTATGTAGCCTGAACAGCTTGCCCATTCACTTATATCCCAACGTTCAAAGTTTGTGGTTGCTGGAAGTATAATGTCTGCGAATTTTGCCTCAGGCTCGTTTCTCCATGGAGTTTGATTTACAACGAATTCAAGTTTTGGGCTTCGATACATCTTAATCCATCGGTTTGTCTCCGTCATTGTGCCTATGTACGATCCTCCAACTCTGTAAAGCATTTTAACTTCACTATAACCGGGCGCTGGGTATCTATGGGTTGCAAACTGGTTTTCAATAGAACCTCTTCCCTTCCATTCTACCGGAGGGGTTAAAACGCATTCAGGCATATGCAGTCTTGGAATCTGCTGGGCTACAGAGCAAAACGTGGGTTTTTTAACCATACCTCTGCCTAAAAGCTCATATAAAGCTCCTGTTTTTATTGGATCTCCAGCTATTCCTCCCTCAGCATAGCCTGGAAAATAGAAACGTGCATTAAACGGGGCTCCCTGCGTTGTTCCCCAAATGTTTACTCCAGGCTTTCCCAGTCCCTGCATGGCGGCTAAACAAACCATAAGTCTAGCCCACTCTGTACCATAAGCAGCCCTGCAAGCTCCTCCCCATCCTCCAACGCCTCCTGCAGCAAGCATAGTCCTCTTCGAAGACCATTCTCTGGCAAGAGCTATGATTTCCCTTGCAGGAACCTCTGTCAGCTTCTCAGCCCATTTAGGAGTTTTAGGAGTCCCGTCGTCTTTTCCAAGAACATAATCTGTAAACTTATCAAAGCCGTATGTGTGAGTGGCAACATATTCCTTGTCGTATCTATCTTCAATGATCCAAGTGTATGCTATTGCAAGAGCAAGAGCTGCATCCGTTCCAGGCCTTGGGGCAAACCATTTATCTGCAAATAAAGCTGCAGTGTAATTGTAAAAGGGGTCTATGAAAACCATTTTAACTCCTAAATCTTTTAGCCATTGCCTCCATGGAGCAGACTCGTAACCCTGATAGCCAATAGCGCGGGTTGAGTCAGGGTCAGATGACCAGAAAACTATCATTTCACAGTTTTTTAAGGCATCCTCAAGCAGGTCGTATTGTTCCGGAACTCCTAGCCGCCACTGAAAGCCCCATGTATGCATTGCTCCCCAATGCCAACCTTCCCAGCTATCAGGGTTATGTTCAACAGCTGTAAATCCCAGCAGGTTGAAGAATCTGTAAAACGCGCTGTGGCGATAGCCTATATTCCCCCATTCATAATGGGAGGATGTTGTTGCAGCTATGGCTGCAGGGCCATAATTCCTTTTCAACCGTTCTATCTCTCTTGTAATTATGCTTAGGGCTTCCTCCCAGCTTATTTTAACAAAATTTGATTTACCTCTGTTCTCCGGATTCCTTTCCCCTTCAGGGTTAAAATCCTCTCTTATAAGAGGATATAGAGTCCTTTCAGGGGAGTAAACTCTGGATCTTGCAGCTAGAACATAGGGTGCAAGCAAGGTTCTCCTCGGAGGGGAAAAAACTCTATTTCTAGCTTCAATAACCCATGACTCAGCGTCTTCGGAGCTGAACTCGATAGGAGTTACACGTATTATCATTCCATTTTTTACATATACAAAAACTGGGCCTCCCACCGTACAGTTTGTGAAAACTTTTGTGCCGTCCTCCAACATCCTTCCAAAACCTGTTTCAGGCTCCATTCAACACACGCCAACCTTCATCTTATTCCATACCACCATAATTTATAACTTACCATATTAAAGTTGACCGAAAATATGGTGAAAAGGGAATATTTAATTTAAAATATGCTAAGAATGGGTTGCTCGGACAAAGTTTTACTAAAGGATGTCTGCGACGTATTCGAGGTTTAATTCTTTCAGCTTTTCCTTTCTTGGTATTCCGTTTTCGTCCCAGCCGCGTGTTCTGTAGTATTCTTTGAGCAGTATATCTTCTTCAAAGATCTGGCCTTTGGTTGGGCTGTCATCTCTTGGAACAGGTTCTTTTGTTATTCTTTCCGGCATTTTGTCGTATTTTCCATCTATGCCGTCTCTGGCGTTTATTGCCCTTTCAAGGTTGAATATCCTTTCCCCAACTTGCAGCAGATACTTTGAATCTTTGAAGTCTTCAATGCCTGTTAAGGCGTATAAAATCTTAGCGTATAAGTCTAAGGATAAACCGCAGAATGTCGATACGAACACGCACCATATTCCTGTTTCGTATGCAGCTGTCTCGTCTTGGCAGTATTTGGCTATTTCTCCCTTACCCTCAGTTGCGTACGGGTCGACGTTTCTGCCTTTAAATGGTACTCCGAATTCTTCAAATACGCTGAACCCCACGGTGTGGCTTGCCCCTATGGGAGATGTAGCTATGTTAATCCCGTAAGCCTTAGCCCTTCTTGGATCGTGCGCTGGAATTTCAAGTCCTTTCACATGCATTGCGTATTTTTCAGAGCCTCTTCCAATGTTTTCAGCCGCTCTTCTTACGCCTTCTCCAAGTATGCTTCCTATGCCAATTCTGAGGGCTATTCTCTTCACAAGTTCTGGAATTACTTCTGAATTGCCCCATTTAAGTTCAAGGGCGTCTGCTTCGCTCTTGCCTATCACTCCTTTTTCATATAGTTCCATTGCGAAGCCTATGGCGCTGCCTGTTGATATTGTGTCTAACCCGTAAATGTCGCATAACATACTTGCATATGTAATGGATTCAACGTTTATGTTTCCAAGGTTTCCTCCAAAAGACCAGTGAGACTCGTACTCTGGGAAGTCCCAGACTGTGCCTGCATAGGGTCCCTTATTAATTTTGAAGATCTTACCGCAACGGACCATGCACCCATAACAGCCGTAATGTTTAACAATGTATTTTCCCAGGTTTCCAGGTTCAAACATTTCCACTCCTGAAAGTTTTTCCTGTCTGTAGTTGTATGTTGGGAAGCATCCGGTAATGTACTCACCGTAAACTGCGCAGTTTGTTCCAAGATTGTGAAGGCCTTCAAATATTGGACTTTTTTTAAGGATTTCCACCTCTTCCCTGACAACTTCATCCAGGGTTTTCTCATCGTAAACATCCGGCTTGCCTTCTCCTTTAACCACGATGGCCTTCAGGTTTTTAGAGCCCATAACCGCTCCTCCTCCACCCCTCCCAGCTGTTCTCATGTCGTCCGTAACTATAGCGGACAACCGAACCAGCCTCTCTCCAGCCGGACCAATCATTATCATCCTCGCCCTTCTATCAGTTTCATCCCAAAGGAACTCCCTAGCCGCATCAGTTGTCATCCCCCAAATTGTTTCAGCATCCTTAAAAACCACATCGTCACCGTCCACATATATGTAGACGGGTTTTTCAGCCCTTCCACCAACTACTAGAGCGTCGTAGCCCGCGAACTTCAGCTCAGCTCCAAAAAAGCCTCCCCCTACAGATCTAAAATATGTATTTGTTAAGGGAGATTTAAACTGAGCCATCCACCTGTGAGCTCCCAGAACCTTTGTACCAGTTAATGGGCCTAAGCTTATAACCAAATTATTCTCAGAACTAAGAGGATCAACGCCCTTAGCAAGACCCTTCCACAGAAGCCATGCACCTAAACCCCTGCCTCCTATGAAATTTTTAACAGCTCCACCTTCCAAAGGCTCTGAAACGGCCTTACTTCCAGAAAGATTAATCCTTAAAATTTTCCCCATATACCCATACATGTATACCACAAACTCATGTACACTTTAATTGTTATATAAAATTTCTGCATGTTCACAGAGAGCATACGGCTCCTTAAAATAGTATTGGCAACTCAGAATAGTTAATGTCAAAAAATATTTATTTTAAATCCTGATGAAAGATAGGTAATGTTAGATGTGGAGGTGTAGGAATGAAGTTTGGTATATCGCCTTCGCCATTTTATTGGTGGAGGAATGTTGAAGAGTTCAATAATTGGATTTCAGATTCTGAAAGCGGCGGATATGATGGCATTTTCATTCCAGATCATTATATGATTACAGTGCCGGAGCATGGGCCTTGTCAAGAGCTTTTAGATGCATGGTCTGTTCTATCTTATATTGCAGCTAGAACAAGCAGTATAAAAATTGGGTCATGTGTTACTCCTATACCAAGGTGGATTCCGTCACAACTTGCCAAGGTAATAAGCATTGTTGACCTTCTTTCTGGAGGAAGGGTCATCGCTGGCTTTGGCGCTGGAATCTTCCCAGAAGAGTTCATAAATTATTCACCTTACTGGTTTATGGATGAACCGAAAATCAGAATTGAAAAATTCCTTGAGGGCTTAAAAGTCGTAATTAAGCTTTGGAAAGAGGACAAGGTGACCTTTGAAGGTAAATATTACAGGTTGAGGGACGCCGTACTTCTGCCCAAGCCTAAACAAAAACCCCATCCACCATTGTGGTCTGGAGGGCTAGGCCCAAGCATGCAGAAAATAGCCGCAAAATACTTTGATGCTTGGCTTTCTCACACAGCCCCCTTCGCAACTCCAACTCCAGAAAAATATGAAGAGGGAGTAAAAAGAATTAAAAGATATTTGAAGGAATGCGGCAGAAGCGTGGATAAATTTACCTTCGGACTTTTCCATCATATCAGTGAAAACATGAGTGAAAACGTAAAAGTGGTTGAAGAATTTGCCAAGGTTGGATGTCAATACTTTATAATTAACCTGCCAGTCAGGAAGACGCCCATATACAACGGTAAATGGATAGAGTTGACGCGGAGATTCGCAATAGAAGTTATACCATCATTTTAGTCTCTCCAGAAATCTTAACGCCTGGAATTTTTGAAACTTCCGGAAATGCTTTAACACCATGACACTAAGAGAGGCGCATACTTCTCTGGTGAAACATAAATTGCTCCTGTGGGACAGTCTAATTCACACGCAGCACAACACATGCAATCTTCCTGATACTTTATAACAGCCTTTCCAGTCTTCTCATCTATTCTTATCACGTCCATAGGGCAGCTTTTTACACATTCACTACATCCAACGCATTTTTCAGCGTCAATCCTCTCAATCACCATTCTTAATACCTCCACTGTGCTAATTGAAATAAGAGGGAAAATAAAAGGGTATCTTTATTAACGCGACCTTGTCATGTAAAAGATATTCTATATATCATTCTTTTGCCCCATGCACTTTAAAATTTAACATGTATGATGTATAGTATTTTATATAGATCCATAAAATAAATAAGCCTCACAGGCATTTACCACTGTGTGCAGGTTGAAAAGAAAATAGGTTTATTTGGGGTTCCCTTCGACCCAACAGTTTCAAACGAGGAATTTCTTATAAAGCTATCATATTTGCAGGCCAAAATGGCTGGTAAAATAATCCACCCAGATTATTTAGATCCTTATGACTACTTAACCAAAGACTTACCGCCAAGCCTTCTAGGTAAAATTTTTCTAGCTGGAAAGGTTCAGATTCCAACATGGCTGCAACCTAAACCTACAATTGCTGATTTAAGTAAAGTTAACCTTTCATCATTCTCCAACTTCGTGGAAAGTGGCGGATGTATAAAGGTAGCTGAAAAAGTCTACAATTTCATTGTTGACAAAGTTTTTCCAAGGATTCCTGGCATGATAGGGGTGGATCACTCCTCAACGTATGGCGCAGTTGTATCTATCAAAAGGAAATGTCCTAAGGAGAAACTAGCCCTAATAGTTTTAGACAGCCATTTCGACGCCGTCCCTGCAAAAATACGAAAAGGATTATTTGAATACGCGAAAAGGGCCAAAATTCCATTTATTACTTATGGCCAATCTCTACAGGAAAGCTTTAACTCAACACTCCTGCAAAATTTAGGAGGCGATCAACTAGATGCTGAAAACTTCCTGCTTTACATATTAAACCGTAAGATAGTGGATGCCGAGAATCTATTGGTTATTGGAATATCAGATTATCCCTCCGAGTTTTTAGAAAAAATCGACGATCCCGCTGTGAAAGAATATGTGAACTTTTTTAGAATTTTAGAATGGGCTGGAGTTAAATTCGTTCCCAAGTCGAGTTTAAATAGAAATGGAAACTCAAAAAGGCTGATTGAAGAGGCTTTAAAAGGCTTAACTGCCAAAAAGGTTTACGTGTCAATGGATATTGACTTAGGCGCCCTTTCATGTGTTTACGCCGCAAGGTTTCTCAACGTCAGAGGCTTATCACGTGAACAGATATACGACATCTTTCAATCGTTGTCTTGTCATTTTCCCGGTGAATTGACGTTATGCGGATTTGATTTGATGGAAATCGATGTTCATAAATTGGGGGCAGAAATAGACGGTTTGCACAAAGATCAAACATGGGACATTTGCAGAATGTTTCTGAACTTCATTGGAAAAATTAGCGCGTCCTAATCTTGGCTCCTAGAAGTAAACTTGAGTCCTTAGCAATATTTTCCAGCTACTGTGGATTAAGGCTATATTGGCGATGATAGCCGACATTGGGAGCCATGTCTTTAGGCTTGCTACAAACCTAAATAGGCTTTTCTAACTATGGGGTTATCAATTAATTCTTCAAAAACGCCTTCTGCTAGTGTAACTCCACCGCTTAAGACGTATCCTCTATCCATAACTTTGCCTGCGAGGTATATGCTTTGCTCTACAAGCAACACTGTTAATCCTTCATCTTTTTGAAGTTTCTTAACTACGTTTAACAGTTCTTGAGCTATTTTTGGAGCTAGTCCTAAACTTGGCTCGTCAAGCATTAGCATTTTGGGGTTACTTATTAGGGCTCTGGCTATAACTAACATGGACTGTTCTCCCCCGCTTAAGCTGGCTGCCTTTTGATTTTTCCTCTGCTTCAACACTGGGAAAAGGGAGTAGACCCTTTCCACTGAATCTCTAAACTTTTTTCTTGTCTGTTTAATGTAGGCGCCCATTTCCAAGTTTTCAAAAACAGTCATATCTCCGAATATTCCTCTCCCTTCTGGAACTAAACTTATGCCAAGCTTTGCAATTTCATGCGGAGGTTTGCCTGCAATACCTGTGCCATCAAATTCTACAATTCCATTCCATGGTTTTAACAGTCCCATTATAGTGTTTAATGTTGTAGACTTCCCAGAACCGTTTGGTCCAAGGAGACATGTTATGCTTCCTCTTTCCACTTTAAAGTTTACATTGTGGAGAACTTTAAAATCCTTGTACCCTCCTTCTAATTTTTCAACCCTTAACAAGCTTATCCCTCCCAATAACTCTTAAGGCTAATTCACGATCGCCGAAATAGACTTCAGCCACCTGTTCATCCTTTGTGATTTTCTCAGGAGTTCCTTCAGCTATTTTTCTTCCTTCGTGGAGAACGATGACGCGATCTGACACAGTCATGACAGCATGCATTACATGTTCAATCATTATGATCGTTATGTTCTTTTCATCTCTAATTCTTTTAATGGTGCCGAGCATTTCTGAAACTTCTGAAGTTGTAAGCCCAGCTACACATTCATCTAATATTAAAAGCTGCGGGTCTGTTGCAAGAGCCCTTGCAAATTCAAGGATCCTCCTCTGTGGAGCAACAAGCGATTTAGCCGGCAAATCTTTCAATTTAGTAAGTCCCACAGTTTCAAGTATACCTTCAG
>JAVZIQ010000056.1:0-11402 GCA_038871175.1 Bathyarchaeia archaeon
GGCGCTATTCTCGATGGAAATAGGGCCGTTTGGCAACTCATCAAGTATAGCTCGAATCAGGTTAACAGATTCGAACAATTCGAAAATTCTAACCTCCGTTCTCGCATATGCATCCCCATCTTTTTTCATAACCACCGTAAATTTTCCTTTAAGTTCCTTGTATACAGCGTAGGGGTAATCCCTTCTAACGTCTATATCAACTCCCGATCCGCGGGCAGTGGGACCCACAACGCCTAAATCCTCTGCTTTATCAAGGCTCAGCAACCCCACTCCGCGAATCCTTTTTTCAACGGTTTTATCCTGGAAAACCTCATGTATATGTTTAATGGATTTCTCCAACTTATTTAAGGAGTTGCTTACCTCTTCAGTGAGTTTAGAAGTTAAATCCCAACGCACGCCGCCTATTTTATTCATGGAATGGTGAACGCGGTTTCCAGTAATTTTCTCGAACAGGTCTAGAACGCTTTCCCTCAAATGCCATATAAACATGAAGAGTGTGTCAAATCCAACCTCATACGCCACAATTCCTAAGAGGAAAAGGTGGCTATGAATTCTCTCCAACTCAAAAATTAAAGTTCTAAGATAAAGTGCTCTTTCGGGAGGTGTTATCCCTCCAATTTCCTCAACGGCTTGAGTAAAGCATGTAGTGTGAGAGTGAGAGCATATCCCGCAAATACGCTCAACGAGATATAAGGTCTGAACTAAGTTTCTATCCTCTGCTAATGCCTCTATGCCCCTATGGACATGTCCCAGCCTAACTTCAACTTGGAGAACTTCCTCCTTTCGAACTGTAACCCTCAGTGAAACAGGCTCCTTAAGAGCTGGATGTACAGGGCCAAAAGGTATACGTAACCGTTTGTAGCCCAACTCAATTTCCTTATCTTTCTCCTCAAATTTATTTTTCAATTTTTTAAACCCAACCAAACTTTTTGTTCACAGCAGTGACGACTCCTCTAACAATTGCCTCTGGCCTGGGCGGACATCCCACAACATATGCATCCACAGGAACGATCTTATCAAATGGTCCCTCAACCATTTGGCTGCCTAAATAAGGACCTCCTGAAGTTGCGCACGATCCAACGGCCACTACAGTTTTAGGCTCCGGCATTTGCTCGTACACCCTAACTGCTCGTGGAAGCATTTGACGGGTTACAGGCCCGGTCACCAGCAGGACATCGGCGTGGCGAGGTGAACCGACAAGTATGCACCCTAAACGTTCCACGTCATATCTTGGAGTTAAAGCTGCAACTATTTCAATGTCGCATCCAGCGCATGATCCTGTGTTTAAATGGAAAAGCCATGGCGACTTAATACGGCTTCTAGCTGCAATCTTCATGCATTGTTCTTCCTAAACGCTTTCAATCCTTTGAAATTTTATCGTATTTCCTTATTATCTATTTTGTAAAAGTAAAAATATTAAATGTCAATTTATGAACGGTGCATGCTTTCATAAGCCTTGCGCTGGACTTTATCAATTTTCCTTTTCTGTTAAGCATTTTCCCTGAGGCTTATGTAGTAATGACTGAAAGTAATAGTTTTTTACTAAATGTTTTATTTTTATCTATAATAATCGAAAAGCTTTATAGAGTGAGATGGAGATAGCTGGCTGATGGTGTGTCTTTTGGAGCTTGAGGAGCTTGTATTTACAGGTGAGGATGCATTGAAGGTTGCGGATGCTTTAACGGCTGCAAGTTTCAGAATTCTCCAGCTTCTTTCTAAAGAGCGTTTAGATGTTTCGACGATCGCTGAAAGGCTCGGGTTTAGCGAGGCATATATTAGTGGGCAGGTTTGCATTTTAGAGGATCTTAAGTTGATTGGTGTAAGCTGTGAGCGAGGTAAGAGGGGAATCAGGAAAATGTGCGAATTAGCGGTTAAAAAATCACGATTGTAATTGCTCCCTAAAGTTTGATCTTTATGTCGACTTTGGAGAAAGGTAAATTTTTAAGGTTAAAGTGGATTTTGGTTTTTGAGGCTTTTTTCGCAGGCGTTTACGTATCTTTAACTAAGGGACTTTTCGTGATATATCTTGCCTCAATAGGGTATAAAATTGAAGAAATCTCCCTTGTTGTATTTGTCTCCTCAACTGTTTCCATGGTGATTGGATGGCTTTTGTATAGGCATCCTTCTTTCATTTTGAGCAGGGTTAAGCTTAAGCTGACAGGTTTTCATGCGTTGGAAAGAATTATCTGGTTGTTAATTCCCCTTATAACTGATAGTTTAGTTGTTTCCATTCTTTATTCCCTTTACATGTGTTTCTCAGCTTTAGTCAGCACTTTTTTATCCTTTTCCATATATGGCTCATTTTTAGAGGAGGACATAAAGGATGTTACAGCTAAAAGGTCGGCTGCGAACGGCGTCTCAAGCATATTGGGATATGTTCTCAGCGTTTTTCTTCTAGTCTTTCTTCCTCATGAAGGGAGTTTTATATACATTTTTTCCTTAGGATCCTTAGTAGGCTTAATCTCAACATTCCTTGTTCTATTCATAGACCTTTCACATCTTGAGGGCTTACATTTCCCATTAACCATAACACAGCCTGAGAGAATTTTCTCCGCTTCCGCCTTTTTCGTTATTCTGCTCTCTTCAAGTAACCTTATGGGAATTGTATGGGCGCCATACGTGATGACACAACTTAATGGCCCAGAATACATAGCAGCTTCAATGAGCCTTGCTGGAACAGCTTCCACCATAGTAGCCTCTTTAATTTGGAGTAGAAAATCATTCAAAGCCTTAAGGATTGGGCTTGTTCTAAACGCTCTTGGACCATTAATAGTTTGGGCTACGCCTTGGCCTGCTTTCCATGTTCCGATCAACGCCTATACATCCTTTACATACACAGCCGCCAACTTCATTGGAGCCTTCCTCTTTGCGAAATATAACAAGTGGTTTGGAGCTGTAAAATCAAGCGTGCTATTGGTATCCCTTAACAACGCATCTCAATGTGTAGCTGCAGCTCTAGGAATGTTAACACGGGGAAGCTACCTTATTGCATTTTCAATAGTTTTTGCAGTAAAGATTATGGCCACAGCTTTAGCTCTATTAACAGTACCTGAAACTGCTGTTGTTCCTGAAGACGTTGCCAGAACATATTCAAACTTGCTATATAACAACAGCCTTAACGGATATCAGCTCGCCGTCGAGATTTCCAAGGAAACTGTAGTTACAACTTTCCGTCTTGTTATAATTTCATTGGTTATTGTAATGTTATACTTAATATATCGAGTTTTGTGGCTGTTTATAATATGAGAAAATTTAATAAATTTTAGAGTAATATCACGTGGGGAGATGTTACTTGGCGGATAATGCCTTTGAAATGCTCAGAGACGCATTGGCCCAGATTGCAGCTGAAATTGTTCGCCTCCTACCTAAATTGTTCATTGCACTCATAGTCGTTGCGATCACTTTTTCTGTTATTAAAGTTTTGAATTATTCTTTCAGGAAAATGCTCAGGCTAGTTAAGCTTGACGAAACTTTTAAAAAACTAGCCGGTTTCTCTTTTCCTTTCTCTCTAGATGGCCTAATAATATTCTTGGCAGATCTGGGAATAGTTTTAATTGCATTATACGCAATGGCAAACCTATTCCTAGGCGTGGAATATCTGAAGCTTATGAATGAGGGACTATATTACGGGGCCAGAATAGTGAGCATCATAATAATTGCAATAATAATTCTAACCATATTTAGCACCGTAATAGGAAAGGTTAAGGTTGAAACTAGGCTTAGAAGCTACTCCCTCTTCATAGTCTTACTTTTAGTTACAGCTATGTTAATAGACATTACAGCACTCAGCGATCAAGTGAAAAGTGCTTTAATATCAGGGCTGGCCATTGGTTTAGGAATATCTGTTGGCGTTTTCGCCGTTTGGTTCTTTTTCCACGAATACTTTGACAGAATTTTAAAAAAACGAGACGTTGAATTAGAAAAAGAAGAAAAAGAAGAATAACCCTCAAAAATGATAAAATCATGGCTTTTTCATAGCCCTTAGTTAGTCTTCTGAAAGCAATAAGCTGAAAGGTTATTTTCAAGATATTTCCAATAAATATAATTTGATAATTTATTTTCTATAAGAATTGGAAGTAATGTAACCACCTGCCTTTAACGTGGAAGGCACTTTACAGCTAATATAGAGCCGAGCGTAAACACTTCGAGGATTAAATGAAAGAAGCTTAAGACGTGTTCGAATGCGCTATATTCTCTAAGCAGGCTAAATTAATGTTAGTCGACTATTAGAAAAGTATCCATATCCCACATTTAGGGCATTTATAAAGAGGATTACTTTCTACATCGTAACCAATAAAAAAGGATAATGATTTACATTTTGGACATTTTTTCTTACCCATCTCGACTAAACATGTTCAACGATTCTGTGTTATTAAATAAGAGCCTTTTCTAATTAAATTTATCTACAGCCTTTGTTGTTTAGGTAACAATCGATTTCGTGAAAAGATATTTGTAAAGTGTGCCAAACACATGATCCTAGCATTTTTAGGTGCGTATGTGCTTCAGATGAATTTGAAGAGATTTGGTTTCTATTTTTCGGTTTGGCTGGCAATAAATATAAAAACAAAATGTTTAAGCTTACACTAGTGGTGTGGTAATGCAGACAGCCTCAATAATCTCCACTATTAAAATTGTTTTAGCCCTTCTTTTCTTAGCCTATGCTTCTTGGAGAGATTTTAAAACTCGCGAGGTAAGTGACAGGGTTTGGGTTATTTTTGCCCCGTTAGCCTTTGCCTTAACCTTTGCTGAACTTTACTTCTGGGATCTCGCTTTATTACCCTATTTTGGTTTGTGCTTTGTGTTAACAGCTGCATTTGCAATAGTGCTTTTCTACGCTGGCGGTTTTGGAGGAGCTGATGCAAAAGCCTTAATGTGCTTGGCTTTAGATTTGCCATTTTATCCTAGCAAGGTTTTGAATCCCCTCTTCGGCGAGGTGTCGCCCATAATGCAAACTTTTTTCCCAATAACAGTTTTCATCAACTCCGTAATTCTCTCGGCATTGTCAGCTGTTTACATATTTTTTCACAACCTTTTCCAGCGTCAGAAAACTGGTATGAAGTTTTTTGAGGGAGAACAGAAAAAAGAGGCGTTTTGGAAGAAAATTTTAGTTTTGATAACAGGCTATAAAATTCCAATTACAAAGCTTAAGGAAAAGTGGCATATATACCCATTAGAGGATTTGGAAAAAGCCGAATTCGGAGTTAGAAGAAAACTTTTAATTTTCCCCAAAGACGAGGATAGAGACGCCATTGTTGAAAGACTTGAGGAGAGCGTTAAAGCTGGAGGGATTCATGAAATGGTTTGGGCCACTCCAGGGCTGCCAATGCTCATATTCGTCACGGCAGGGTTAATCTTGGCACTTTATCTTGGGGACATAGTTTGGTTTTTAGTGGACCTAATGATAAGATAAAAAGGTGTAGATAAGTGACTATACTGAAGAAAAACTTTTGAGATGTGAGATAGCTTTGTTAAGGAAATATTTGGATGAGTTGAAAAATTTTTTAAAGCGTCCGCCAGAGTTGGAGGCCAACGTAGTTGTCATGCCTGATTTCTTTTTCGATCGATTTGTAAGCTTAAACTTTGAAATTGAGGCTTTTTCAGAAAAGGTTTTTAATGTGGTGAAGCGTAAAGGCGGAAACCTAGACGGGATCTCCCAGTTTGAATTCAGAGGTGGAAATGCCGTAAACACGGCTACAGCCTTGGCAAGGCTGGGGGTTAGGGTTGTTCCAATAATTTGTACAAATAGGCTTGGCCTTCAATTAATCAAATTCCACCTAAAGTCCCCTATGGTTGACTTGTCTCATGTGAAAATTATGAAAAAACCATCAATAACAACATCATTAGAATTTAAAACAGGGGATGGAAAAGCGAATGTCATGCTTAGGGATTTAGGCTCTTTAGCCGATTTCGGGCCTAATCACCTTAGCTGCGAAGACTTTGAAGCCATTGAAAAAGCCGATTTTGTATGCGTTTTCAACTGGGCTGGGACAAAAAGTTACGGGACAGATTTAGCTGAAACGGTTTTCACAAGGACAAAAAAGTGGGGGAGGGGGAAGACTTACTGCGACACGGCAGATCCAACTCCCAATCGAGCAAAAGTCAAAGGTTTAATAGAAAGAGTTCTTAAAAGTGGCATTGTTGACGTTTTAAGTTTAAACGAGAATGAGGCTGTCTTTTATGGGAAAGAAATGGGCTGGATGCCTAGGGAAAATTTCGCATTAGAAGATTTAGCCAGAGAAGCTGCAAGGTTCATGGCTTCACGTATATCTTCAAGGATAGATCTTCATACCACAAGATTTTCGGCAACATTCACAAACGAAGGGGAAACAGTTGTCTCCGCCTTTAAAGTTCCAGTTTTAAGAGCAACCGGAGCAGGAGACGCATGGAACGCTGGAAACATTCTTGGCAGCATATATGGCCTCTCAGATGGAGAAAGGTTAGCCTTAGCCAACGCAGTTGCAGCCTACTACATTTCAAATCCCGAAGGAAAACATCCAAACGCGAGAGAGCTTCTAAAATTTTTAAAAAATATAAAGGTTAACCAAAACAGATAAAAATCCGGTTGTTTTATGAAGCATCAGCCGGAGATGGAGATTTGCCGTCGGAAATCTTCGATGTGGATAAATTCATTGAAATTAGTGAACGTGCAGAATACTGCATGGTGAAGAGGTTAAAGGAAGTCGTCAAGCTTAAGCTCCGCACCCCTAGAAGGCTTTACACTTTAAAGGTTGACCCTTCAAAGGCAGAAGAAGTTATAAAGAAGCTTCACTGCGAGATTCGTGAAATATAAAGTTTAAACCTAAACGCTTTTCAATCAGCTAAAAATTAGCACCGTCCTATTTTCTAACTTATTAAATTTAAAGCTTGAATATAGAAAATGGGAAAGTGAGAAATTATTTCCTGAACTTTTGAAGCTTTCTAAGGAGTTCTTTGTCGCCTTCAGGATCTCCTGCACATGTTGCTATTACTCCGTCAACAACCCCTTCAAGCTTGGATGCGAAGTTCTCAACGTTTTCAATTGTGGTGGTAACAGGCCACCCAATCAGTTTTATGGTTTCTATGTTTCGGGGAGTTTCAACCAGGAAATATGTATAAATCGGCTTGTTTAGACGTTTGCATTCCTTCGCCAGCGCTTCAAGGGCTGGAAGAGTTTTCTCCTCAAGTCTCATGAAGAAGATAAAGTCCCATGCGCCCCTCGCTCTTTCTATAGTGTCCTCCAGAGATTTGCGGGCCGTTAAAAGGCATCCTAACTTAAGATTTTTCACACGAACCGTTGTGCGGAGGAAGTCACGGGCTTCCTCAGAGGTTTTCAACGCTTTTATAGGTTCACCGTATTTAGGGACGTCTCCCATTGTGAGAACAAGGCCATCCAAGCCGACAGCGTCAGCTGCTAGGGCTAAGCCTCCAACCTCAACTGGTCCCTTATAATGCAATATGAATATGGGTATAACTATTTTGTCAGGGTATTTCGTTTTAAGTACGCAGCTTATAGCCGTTCCGCTTGGCGCTGGAACACCTGCTGCACTGTCTGTAACGTTCCATCCGTCAACAAGGTCCTTAGTCTCCTCTGCAAGCTTCAAGAACTTACGGGTTGGAACAAACTCATGTAATATTTTCATTTTAACATCATCTCGACTAGAAAAGACCAGCCATAAGATTAAAAACTTTTTGCATTATAATGTGCCAAATCGCCAACACAAGTTGCTTAACCAGCTAGAATAGTCAAATTATAAAGGAACACGTTAACATATAATGCTTCGAGGAGCAATAATGGAGACGATAAAAATTATTGGAATTGAAGGGGTGCCCATTGTTAAAGCTGGAGATAACCTTGCAGAGCTATTATGTAAAGCTGCTGAGAGGCAGGGAACGCCCATCGAGGAAGGCGATGTAATAGTTGTCACGCACGTTGTGGTTTCAAGGGCTGAGGGAAGTGTAATAAATCTTGATGAGGTTTCACCTTCAACCTTTGCTAAAAATGTGGCAGAGATTTACCAAAAAGACCCAGCCATGGTTGAAGTTGTCTTGAGGGAGGCTAAAAGCATAAGGCGTATGGTCGATGGGAAAATAATAACCGAAACCAAACATGGATTTGTCTGTGCGAATTCAGGCGTGGACAAGTCCAATGTTCCAGGGGAACGTTGTGTGACGCTTCTTCCCCAAGATCCAGACTTATCAGCTGAGAGGATTAGACAGGAGATCAGAAGGCTGACAGGATGCAACGTTGCTTTGATAATATCTGATACGCATGGCCGCCCCCTAAGGGAGGGCGAAATAAACGTAGCCATTGGCGTTTCAGGACTAAAGCCTATAAGAGATCGCAGAGGTGAAAAGGACTTATTTGGATATGTTTTAAGGGTTAAACAGACAGCTGTTGCAGATGAACTTGCCTCAGCAGCCGAACTTGTAATAGGACAAGCTGACGAGGGCATACCGGCAGCCATAATCCGCGGATATAAGTATATAAGTTCAGAGGACGCCAGGGCAAGAGAACTGGTAAGACCGAGAGAGAAGGACTTATTCCTATAAAACCCAAATATTAAAGTGGGAGCCCAACTCAAATGAGCATAAAGAAAGTTTTTCTCCCAGAAGTTGAAGGTTTAGAAATAATTAGCTTGATGGACAATTCTGTAGACTTAACCTCATCTATTGATAGGGTAGAAGTTCAACCTGTCCGCAAATGGGTTGAAAAACGCATGGGCCAAGAATGGGTTGAAAAGCATTTTCGCCTTCCAACAGCCGAACATGGCTTATCCATGCTACTCCGAGTCATGTACAAGGGAAAAGTCCACACAATCCTTTTTGACACAGGCTTAAGCCCAAAAGGCGTGGTCTTAAACGCGGGTGGAATGGGAATAAAACTAAGAGAGGTTGAGGCTGTTGTTTTATCCCATGGCCACTACGACCATTTCGGAGGATTAAGCAGCGTTATCAAGGCTGTTGGAAGAGTGGATTTGCCCATAATTGTTCACAGAGACATGTTTAAAAAGAGGGGTGTCGTAAATCCAGACGGAACCTTCAGAAGGCATCCTGACTTTCCATTGAAAAGCCAAATTGAACAGGCAAAATTAGTTGAAACGGAAGGGCCTTACCTTTTGGCTGAAGGCAGCTTGCTAGTAAGTGGAGAAATACCTCGCCATACGGATTTTGAAAAGGGGTATAAGGAGCAACATGTTTTAGTGAATGGTGTTTGGAAGCCTGATCCATGGATATGGGACGATAGGGCACTTGCAGTTAACGTGAAAAATAAAGGATTAGTGGTTTTATCAGGGTGCGCCCATGCAGGAATCATTAATACAGCGCTCTATTTGAAGCGTCTAACAGATGCTGAGAGGATTTACGCCATAATGGGAGGTTTTCACCTTTCAGGAAAGGATTGTGAATCTAGAATTGACAAGACTGTTGAGGCTTTGAAAGAAATGGATTTAAACTTGGTTGCTCCCATGCACTGCACAGGGTGGCGGGGAGCTTTAGCCATCGCAAATGCAATGCCTAAGGCTTTCGTTTGGAACAGCGTTGGAAACCTCTATATTCTTTAAAAGGAAGGCTGCTGAGGCTAAAATTTTATTAGAGCGTTGGGTAAATTAACCACTCCAAGATTATGGAGCTGAAAAGTGGTGATAAGGGAGAAAAGGCAAACTCCTTACTTTAAAAGGAAACTTGAGCCCATCGAGGTTAGGGTTCCTAAAAAAATTTCAGAATTGCTTTCTGAAATGGGTAAGACGGGTTTTCAGGGGAGAAAGCTTGGAGAAGTAGTTGAAGTTTGGGAGGACATGCTGAAAGACGACGTTGTGATCTATTTCGGATACGCTGGGTCGATGAGTACAACGGGGCAGTGGAAAATTGTCAACTGGCTTATTGAAAACCGTTTCATAGACGTAATAGTTTCCACAGGAGCAAACATTTCAGAGGACATTTTGGAGGCCATGGGAGGGACATACTGGCAGGGCCACCACCTTGTAGATGACAACACACTTTTAGAGTATAAAATAGACAGGTTTTACGATGTTTTTGCAGATGAGCTTGAGTATAGACAGATGGAGAGCCTAATAGCAAACTTTATGAAAAAACTGAATCCGAACCGCAAATACTCTTCAGCGGATTTCCTACACCTTTTTGGCGGTGAACTCTCAAAGCTTGGAATAAAAAGCATAGTGGCTAAAGCCTACGAAAACAAGGTTCCTGTCTTCTGTCCAGCCATAGTTGACAGCGGCTACGGAATAGCCTACTTATTAAACAGGAAGCTTGAAAGCGGCTTCGACATCACCATTGACCAGATGAGGGATTTCGAGCAACTTGTCGATATAAAAGGGAAAGCAGCTAACAGTGGAGTTATCTACATAGGAGGAGGGGTGCCAAAAGACTTCATTCAGTTAACCACTGTTGGAAGAAGCCTAACGGAGTCGAGGAAGTATGAGAGAACATATCCCCATAAATACGCCATACAGATAACCACGGATGCCCCTCACTGGGGAGGGCTTTCAGGATGTACATTTGAAGAAGCTGTAAGCTGGGGGAAAGAGGCAAAGGAGGGGAGAAACGTTCAATGCTACTGCGACGCAACAATAGCCTTTCCAATAGTTGTCCACGCATTAGCCGAGAGAATTAGTAAAAGGGAGAAGGTTCCAGATCTTTCCTGGCTCTTTAAGGGCCTAGAATAAGCATTGGGCAAACATTATGATAAAAGTGAAAGACTTCAACATTTCAAGGGGAATTTCTCCAAACGAGCTTGTAAGGCAGATGGGTGAAAGCGGAGGCTTCACAGCCAAAAATTTGGATTTAGGCGTAGACGTAATTGAGGAAATGTTAAAGGATGAAAAATCCCTAAATTTCCTCTCCTTCCCGGCTTGTATTATTGCTACAGGTACAAGGGGAATAATTAGGGATTTTTTAAAAAATAAGTGGTTTGACGTTGTTATTACAACCTGCGGCACGTTAGACCATGACTTGGCAAGATGCTATAAGGACTATTATCAAGGCGACTTCCAAATGGATGATAGGGAGCTGCATAAGAAGGGAATAAGCAGAATTGGAAATATACTTGTTCCAAACGAGTCTTACGGCCAAATAATAGAAGAGAAAATGGGTCGGTTTTTAGGGGAAATCTACGGTGAAGGCAAAAGGGAGCTTGCGACCTACGAATTGTGCTGGGAAATAGGTAAGAGGCTGAACGAAGGTTCCATACTATACTGGTGCTGGAAAAATGAGATTCCAGTTGTAGTCCCAGGAATAACAGATGGAGCAGTGGGCTACCAGCTTTGGCAGTTCTCCCAAGACCATCCAGACATCAAAGTGAATGTTCTAAAAGACGAGAAGCTTTTAAGCGATATGGTTTGGCAAGCTAAAAAGTCCGGATCCCTAATTATAGGGGGAGGAATATCAAAGCATCATGTTTTATGGTG
>JAVZIQ010000057.1:0-10833 GCA_038871175.1 Bathyarchaeia archaeon
TAAGTAGACCTTTATCAAAAAAGCCATTAACAAGCCTGAATGATTGGTATGGAAAAATAGGGCAGGAAGAAAATGAATAAACTCTCACCATTCATGTAAAAATTTACGTTGGAACATTTATTGCATTTGCCCATATTCGGCATGTTCCCTCTACGCTTACCATGCATGCGCCCATGGGTTTTTGAGGAGTGCATGCTTTCATGAAAAGGGGACACTCTGAGGGTTTAACTTTCCCAATAAGGACCAGGTGGCATTGACATCCGGGCGGTATATCCCTGCCCCTCTTAACTTTCACTTTGAACTTTTCCCGGGCGTCATGTTCTATGAGGCTCTCTTTTAACTGTAGTTTGGACTGTGGCAGCTTTCCAAGACCTCGCCATTCTCCATCATCTTTTTTGAAGGCTTCTTCCATAACCCTTTGCGCTTTTATGTTTCCTTCCCATCTGACGGCGCGGGCATATTCGTTTTCAAGTCTAGCGGT
The DNA here is from genome assembly GCA_038871175.1 of Bathyarchaeia archaeon. Taxonomy (GTDB): domain Archaea; phylum Thermoproteota; class Bathyarchaeia; order Bathyarchaeales; family Bathycorpusculaceae; genus JAVZIQ01. Next base: position 482 of record JAVZIQ010000057.1, read on the forward strand.
GTTCTCCTTAAGCTGTTTAAGAACCATGTATATGGCAAATAAGACATCTAAGGGTTCAAAGCCAGCAACAACCGTAGGCATACGGTAGGCCTTTGGGAAAATCTCATAGGGTTTTAATCCAATTATAGTGCTTACATGTCCAGGAGCTATGAAGCCGTCTATCTGGAGGTCTCCTAAACCTACTAAAAGCTCCATTGCCGGAGGAATTAAGCGGTGGGAAACTAGGAAGCTGAGGTTTTTAGGGGGTTTTTTAAGCAGTTCTATGGCTGTCGAAGGCGCTGTGGTTTCAAAGCCTATAGCTAAAAAAGCGAACTCTTTAGATGGCTCTTTTTCAGCCATTTTAACAGCGTCTGCAACGCTGTATACCACTCTTATTTCTCCGCCTTCAGCCCTCGCTTCTAAAAGGGATTTGTATGATCCTGGAACGCGTAGCGTATCTCCAAAACATGTTACAACGACGCCCTTTAGGGAAAGCTCTATAGCTTCGTCGATTTCCGAGGCTGGTGTTACGCATATAGGGCAGCCAGGACCGGAGATAACCTCAACGTTTTGCGGCAGTAAACTGCGTATGCCAAAATGGGTTATGGTCCACTCGTGGGTGCCGCATACATGGCATATTTTTACAGTATCTTTTCTAGGGGCTAAACTTTTAATTCTTTCAATTACCTGTTTAGCAATGTTTCTGTCTCTGAACTCTAGATTTTTAAACATTTCAACCCTCGACAGGATTTTATTTCTGCTGATTCTGCTGACTCTCATATTCTAGAATTTCACGCCAGATGCGCAACGTCTCCTGGGCATCTGCTTCGCTTAGCACTTGTATAGCGTAGCCTGCGTGAACCAAAACGTAGTCGCCAACATTGGCCTCGACAAGAGTTACGTCAACCTCTCTTAGAACGCCCTCTCCAAAGTCTACTTTGGCTCTTCCGTCGGCAATGCTTACTACCTTCGCTGGGATAGCCAAACACATTGCAACCGTATTAAGCCAGCACATTCGGGCATAAATCAATTATGGTTTTAATTCATAAGCTCTGTGAAGAAAGCTTGACCAAGAGATAGGCCTCCATCACCCGGTGGAATGGCTTCATGGACAAAAAACTTTAGGCCTGAGGCCTCCACTTTTTTTCGCATAATGCTGGTTATTATTTCGTTACATGCAACTCCCCCCGTAAAGCCAATAGCCTTAACACCGTTTTCAAAGGCTGCTTCAATGGCAAGTGTTGCTAGACCATTAGCCAGATAGCTATGTGCTGAGAAAGCTAAATCTTTAGTAGCATATTTTACACGATTCTCAAAAATTTCTATAAGCAGTTTTGTGGTGTCCAAATTTTTACCTTTAATAATTGGTTCAAGGTTTAGGACATCTGAACCTCCTGAAGCTGCAGATTCAAGCTTCATTGCAGGTTCCCCCTCATATGTCCTTTCGCGGCAGATTCCCAAAACGGCTGCAACAGCGTCTAAAACTCTTCCGCAACTTGTGGTTTGAACAATGTTTCGCCCAGACTTTAGCTGCCTTACAATAAGTCTGGCTTCTTCCATGCCGTGGGGAAGAAATCTACTATTTTTGCTAAGCCAGCCTTCCACATCAACGTGCCTGTAAAGTATTCCAGCTGCCATCCTCAAAGGGTAACGTGTAGCTAGGTCCCCGCCTATTAATGGATGCCTCTCAAGATGGGCTATGCGCCTAAACTGTGAGGATTTTTTTGAGCCTAGGATTATTTCGCCGCCCCAGGCCTCTCCATCCGATCCGTATCCGTAGCCGTCGCAGCAAACCCCTACAACTTCCTCTAAGCTGTGTTCAGCCATTAAAGCCGCAACATGCGCGTAATGATGTTGCACTTGAACGAGCTGCCAAAGGTTTTCCTCAGCTAAATCCTGTGCAAGCTTTGTTGTCGTGAATTTTGGATGTAAATCACATGCTACGACATCCACTTTGCTGTTTGTGAGGTGGATGAGGTGCATTGAAGCTTGTTTAAGAAAGTCCATTGTCTCAACGTTTTCAACATCTCCGATATGCTGTGAAATGAAGGCTTTATTGCCCTGCAAAATGCAAGAAGTATTGCTTAGTTCTCCACCTAAGGCTAAAACGCATTTTTCAGCTTTCTCTTTGAGGATTAATGGTGCAGGAGCGTAGCCCCTTGATCTTCTTAAAAAAACCTGTCTTTCACAGTGCAAGCGTATTACAGAGTCGTCGCATCGGTGGGCTATCCACCTATTATGGAAAAGAAAGTAGTCCACAGTTTCTCCGAGGTTTTTTAACGCTTCAGTGTCTTCATTAACTATGGGCTGGTTGGGCGGATTTGCACTTGTCATTACAAAGGCTGGCTCTTCAACCAAGTCAAAAAGCATGTAATGCAAGCCGGTGTATGGAAGCATAACTCCAACATTATGCAAGCCTGGAGCAATTAAATCTGAAAGGTAATATTTCTCGCTTTTTCTTAGAAGAACTATAGGTCGTGTATAAGAGGTTAGAAGTTCAGCCTCCCATGGGCTGACTTTAGCGAAGGACTTAACAGCCTCTAAACTTCGAGCCATAATAGCGAAGGGCTTCTGACTTCTATGTTTGGCTTCTCTAAGCTTCATTAGAGGCTTATCCATGATGGTTGATGCTGCTATGTGGAAGCCGCCATACCCTTTGATGGCGACTATAAAGCCTTGGGATAGAAGCCTCCCTGCCTCACGAATTGGATCTTTAAGTGGGATTACCTCGCCTCTGCAGTTTGTTAAATAAACTTTTGGGCCGCATTTTGGGCAGGCCACTGTTTGTGAGTGGAAACGCCTGTTTAGAGGGTCTCCGTATTCGCTTTGGCAAAAAATGCACATTTGAAAATTCTTCATGGTTGTGTTTTCCCGGTCGTATGGAAGCCTTTCAATAATTGTGTATCTGGGACCGCAGTCCGTGCATGTTATGAAGAAATAGTCATACCTTGGGTTGTTTTGGTCTCTTAGCTCCTTTAGGCATTCGTTACATATGGCTATGTCTGGTGATATAACAGACCCTGAAAGCTCCTTTTCCTCTGAGCTTTTTTGAATTTTAAACTCCAAATATTCATCTTCACCTTCAAGCTCAGTTACTGTAACTTCGTGAATTTTGGCAAGGGGAGGTTTTTTCTCCTGCAAATCCCTTAAAAACATCCTCACCGTTTTTTCGCTTCCTTCTAGCAGTATTTCTACGCATGCATCCCCTGTGTTTTTCACATAGCCCTTTAATCCGTTTTTAACTGCAGTTCGATAAACGAACGGGCGGAATCCAACTCCCTGAACTATCCCTGTAATTCTAACTTTTAACCTCACTCTGGCTCCATCTCTTTAAATGATTAAGCTCTGATTCTGAAACACTTTTAAATAATTAAAGATATTGAGCATATTCAGCTTTAGAAGCTTTAGGTTCATTGGAAAAGTTCATTCGATGGAATTTTCTAGTCGGATTTATCAGGGTTATACATTTTACAACTTCCACATTCAAAAAGGAGTGTGTGTTAACATTCCTGTTCTCATCCTCTTTTTTATCTGGCGTAAATATGGAAAGTTTAAAATATCATGCCTCTATAACCAAATCTTTCGGTGGAATATCCGCAGGAGACGTTTCGAAAGTGGAGAAGTTTCAGGAAATCAAAGAATTTGAGATGTACTCGACGAGTATATGCCCTGAATGTAATAAAAGAATTCCAATGAGGATTTATGAGGAGAAGGGCGTTATATATCTTGATAAGACGTGCCCAGAGCATGGAAGATTCGAGGATGTTTACTGGGGGGACGCTGAGCTTTTTAAATGGCTTTACAGCGGCTGGTACAACGCGAAATATTTTGGAAACGGCTTAGAAAATCCCCACACGAAAACTGTGAAGGGCTGTCCCTTTGACTGTGGAATTTGCACTCAGCATAAATCTCACACGGTTTTAGGTATAATAGATGTTACAAACAGGTGTAACATGGCCTGTCCAGTTTGTTTTGCTTATGCAGGAGCGGTAAACTACATTTATGAGCCAACATACGAGCAGGTTGTGGATATGATAAAACTCCTTAGAAATAATAAGCCTTGGGCGTGTAACTCGCTTCAGTTCAGCGGGGGAGAACCTACATTAAGAAATGACCTTCCAGAATTAGTTGAAGAGGCGAAAAAGGCTGGAATAACTCATGTTGAGGTTAATACTAACGGTCTGCGCCTAGCGGAAGATCAGAAATACTTCGAAAAGCTTGTAGAAGCTGGATTAAGCACTCTTTACCTACAATTTGACGGTTTAAGAGAGGAAGTGTATAGGAAGACGCGGGGGAGGGGGGATCTTGTATCCATAAAGAATAGGGTTGTAGAAAACGCTAGGAAAACTGGTTTAGACTCCATAGTTTTGGTTGTCACATTGGCCAGAGGAATAAACGACGGAGATTTGGGGGAAATAATAAGGTATGCGGTTGATAACTGTGATGTTGTTAGATGCGTTAACATTCAGCCCATTTCAATGGCTGGTAGGGCTAGAAAAGAAGATATGCGTAAACTCCGCATAACAGTTCCTGACGCAATTAAACTTATAGAAGAACAGACAGATGGGAAAATAACTCGTTGGGACTGGAGGCCTGTTAACTGGCCTGTCCCAATTTCGAAAGGCATGGAAATTATAAAGAATAGGACGTATCCAGAGTTTACGATGCATCCCATGTGCGGAGCTGCAACATTTATAATTGTTGAAGAAAAAGGTTCTTATAAGCCTATAACTCAGTACGTTGACGTTGACAGATTTGCAGAAATCTTTTGGAACATATATTATTCTGGGGTTAAGGGCAAAAAGACCATAGCTAAAATGAAAATGCTTGAACTCTTGCCAATGGTTAAATCATCCCTAATAAGAGGACTGATTAAGGATGTAATGATCAAGGGGAGCTATGAAGCTTTAGGAAAGCTCATGCGTAGAATGGTTATGATTGGAATAATGCATTTCATGGATGTCTGGAACCTCGACCTTGATCGCGTCCAGAAATGTGTAATACACTACGCTACCCCTGACGGAAAGGTTAGGCCATTCTGCACCTACAACAGCCTCCACAGGGGCGATGTTGAAAAGAAATATGCAGTTTCAATAAATGAATGGTTGGGGAAGACAGGTAAAAAGCTAAGCGAGCCTGTTTAAAAAAAGAGGGGTTAAGCTTTCTGCGCTTTAACCTCGCTGATTTTCTTGTTTAGCGCTGGCACAACTTTGAATAGGTCCTCAGCCACTCCGTAGTCTGAGAAGCTAAATATTGGAGCCTTTTGATCCTTATTTACGGCTATTATTAAGTCTGAATTCTTCATGCCTAATACATGTTGGAAAGCTCCGCTAATTCCAAGGGCTATGTAAAGCTTTGGCTTGACTGTTTTACCAGAAGTGCCGACTTGGCGGTCTGTTGGAAGCCAGCCCTTATCAACTATTGGACGGGAACAGGCTAAAACTCCTCCAAGGGATTTGGCAAGCTCCTCAGCTAGAGGTATGTTGCTCAGGTCTTTTATTCCCCTTCCAATACCTACAAGAACATCTGCAGAGGTTATGTCTACCCCTCCAGGAGGCGGAGGAACATACTGAATGAAAGTTTTTGGTGTCACTTCCTCTTTAACAGGGTATGGTACGGCTATTATCTGGCCGTTCAAAGGGATTTCGGGCTTCTTAGCTGTGAAGGCTGCCTGTCTGATAGTCACCATGTATCTCTCTGACTTACGGAGAACTCCTTTAGCATTAACTTTCCCTCCATATATTTGGCGTGTCACTACAAGCTCATCACCTTCAAAGGCTACGTCTATACAGTCTGTTGCCAATGGAATAGCCATAGAGGCTGCAAGTCTTGGGGCTAACTCTAAGCCATATGATGTATGCCCTATAAGCGTTAGCAAAGGTCTGCGTTCATGGATTATGGCTGAAATTGCATTTTGGTAAATGTCTGAATTGAAGTGTTCCAGCCTTTCATTCTCAACTACTATGACTTTGTTAGCGTATTCAGCTAAACTTTTTGCCTGTTCCTTAATGTCTTTGCCCAAGATTATGGCGCATAGTTCCGCGTTTACTCTACTCGCCAGTTCCCTTGCCTTTGTCAGCATTTCAAAGGTTATCTCTCTAAACTGTCCCTGTCTATGTTCTGCCAAAACATGTATTTCCGCCATTTAAATCAACCCCTTGGATTTAAGGAGTTCTACAATTTTAGCTGCAATTTCATCAGGACTTCCTGTTAGAAACTCAGCTTGCTTTTCAACTGGCGGGACGTAAAGATTTTCTATTCGAAGCCATGAGCCAGCCTCCCCAACGTCGTTTTCGCTCAAGCCTATGTCTGCCAACCCCATGACTTTAACCTCCCTCTGCATTGCCTTCCTTATGCCCATTATTGAAACATAGCGGGGTTCATTGATGCCTGTTTGAACAGCGAAAAGCGCTGGAAGCTTAACTTCCAACTGTTCTTCCCATCCTCCTTCAAGTTCACGGTTCACCACTGCTTTTCCATCCTCTACATTAATTTTCTTAACCATTGTAGAGTGGGGGATTCCTAGCATTTCAGCTAAGACCGGGCCGACTATGGAGCTTCCATCATCACCAGCCTGTGCTCCCGTTAAGATTATGTCAAAAGGAAGGTTTTTAATGACGCTGTAGAGGATTTTAGCGGTTGCATATGCATCTGAACCCTCAAACTTTGGATCTGTGAGGCGGATAGCTTTATCCGCCCCACGAGCCAAACACTTCCTCAATGTAGCATCAGACTCTTCTGAACCCACAGTTATGGCTGTAACTGTTCCTCCAAACTTTTCTTTCAGGCGTACGGCCTCTTCAAGGGCATAATCATCCCACTCATTTATGTCGTAGACCAAGCCTGTTTTGTCTATGCCTCTGCCGCTTGAATCAATTTTCAACTCTGCTTCAGCCGTTTCTGGAACATGCTTAACACATACAATTACTTCCAAACAGCTACTCTCCTAAACAATTCTTGGAATTTGTAACAGCGGCCACTCATATAATTTTTGCTAGAAAAGTATAATTGAAAACATAATTTAACATGTTAAGATTAAAATTGGTCAAAATTCAGTTTGCGTGGCTGATCTGTTTTTTTAGGGTCTCCTCAGCTTTGATAACGGCCTCTCTTAGTTTATCCGTCTTCGTGCCTCCGCCTTGAGCGAAGGTGACTTTTCCCCCACCGCCTCCTCCTATTATTTCTGAGGCTTCCTTCACTATTTCGCCTGCGTTTACGCCTTTTTCAACAGCTTTGTTTCCAGCCATAACCATTATTCTGGCATTCCTCCCATCCGAGCTGTAGAAAACCGTAACTGTTGAGGGATCCTTTTTTATCATCTCATTTGCTGTTTGAACCATGCGGTTAACGTCCATATTTTCTCCAAAGCTGCGTAAAACGAGTTTTATTCCACCTAACTCTTTGACCTCCTCCTCTTTTGCTAAGACTGCACTTTCCCTTTGAGCAAGCTCTTTTATTAGCCGTTTTCTCTCAGCGTTTAAATCTTTCAATTTTCCAACAAGGTTTTCCGCAGTTTTGTCAAGCTTATCAAGAGGAGAGTTTAAAATCTCTGAAAGTTTCCATAAGAGCTCCTCGTTTTTCTGGACAGCTTTTACGGCATGCATTCCAACTGAGTAGACAAGCCTTTCTACACCGTCCTGAATTCTGTCAGAATGAACTATTTTTATGAAGCCTATTTCACCAGTGTTCTTAAGGTGTGTTCCTGCGCAGGCTTCGACATCCCATTCGCCAATCTTAACAACGCGTATTTCCTTGCCTGGAACCGCACCGCCCTGGTAAAGTCTGAAACCATATAGACTTTCAGCCTGTGTCCTAGGCATCCACATGATTTCAACTGGAATGTTCAATAAAACAGCCTCATTGGCCATAGTCTCTATCTTTTGCAACTCCTCCCTTGTAAGCCTGTGGTGGTGGGTGATGTCAAGCCTTGTGCTTTCAACGCCTTTCTGTGTCCCAAACTGCCACACGTGTTGTCCTAAAACGCGTCTTGCAGCGCCGTTGATAACGTGTGTTGCTGTATGGCTTTTCATGAGGCTGTAACGTCTCTCCCAGTTTAATTCTCCATGGATTAGGCTGCCTTCAGCTGGAACAGCTTTTCCTTCGAGTTTATGAACTATCACCCTTCCAATTTTTTTAACCTCAACCACCTCAGCCCTTTGGCCATCAAAAAACAGGTACCCAGTGTCTGAAGGTTGTCCCCCACCTTCGGGATAAAAGCAAGTTTTGTCGAGGACAACGTACTCGCCTCCAATTACTTTAATAACTCTCGCTTCGAACTTCTTCATGTATTGGTCCTTATAGTATAGTTCTTCTGTTTGTGGTAGGCCTTCCACCTCATTCTCAAGCCACTTTTCAGGCTTCGCTTCTTCCCTATGCCTTAATGTTTGCATGTGCCTCTCAGCAATTAATGCGTAAAAGTTTTCAGGTATTTCAGCAGTTAAGCCTTCACTTTCAGCTATTTCTTTTACTATCTCAGGAGGTAAACCGTGGGAGTCGTAAAGTTCTATAAGAGTTTCTGATGGAAACTTTTCCACATTTTTGTTTTTAAGTTCGGCTGATAAACGCTTCACAAGGCTTTCACCTTTCCTTATAGTTTCCCTGAATTTTTCCTCCTCAGCGTTTAGCATCTCCATAATCTCGTTTCTCATCTCTTTAAGTTGGGGGTAATCCATAGACCAATATTTGATCTGAATATCCATAATGTCGTAAAGCCTGTCAGCTATGCCTAGAAACCTTAAAAGCCTGTAAATTCTCCGAAAAAGTAGCCTAGCCAAGTAACCCTCCTGAACGTTTGAGGGGACAACCCCGTCTGAAAGTATGAAACACAGGCATTTAGTATGGTCTGCAACTGCAAAAACATTTTCGATGGGAAGTAAAATCCTATCGAGCTCTTCAGCATTTAAACCTAAAACTTCAGCTATTCTTCTTCTTGAATCAAGTCTGCTCGCTGTTTTATCTAGGCTTATAAGGCTCGAAAGCTTAGCAACCTTAACTAGAAGATCCATGTCCAATTCTGTTAATCCAGCCATTTTGAAAATTTCGTCGAGTAAACTATCGTAGATTGAGTGAAAGGCGCTTGGAGAACCTTGTGAAAGCCATGTGTAACGGTCTATACCGTAACCTGTGTCAACTGTTCGAATTGGAAGCTTAACGAACTCTCCATTGACAACCTTATACTGCATGAAAACGAGAGTTGCAACCTCCAAACCCCTGATTATACATTCTAAACATGGCCCAGCGTTTCCGCCTCCTGACCAAACCTCCTCTTTGTAAGTTACATCTTCAGGTTTTAGCCCTAGCTCTTCAACTATAAACTCATTGTGATATCTTACAGTTTGATCTTTCCAGTAAACTTCCCTGTCTGGATAGTTAAAGGCATGATGCCCTCCCATTTCGAATATAGTTACATACTTGCCGAAAGTCGGCCCCGTGTTTGTTATGTCCACAAGCCTTATACACGGCTGAACTATAACAAGAGGGTTAGCCGGAGGCGGAGCAATACCTTCAGTTACATATGGCTGAAAATCTATTATGCTTGCATGGGTTAAGTAAATGTCATCCCTCCACCTGGCGACAACTGGGTAAGGCTTTATACGGGTGTGTCCACGTTTATCAAAGAAGGACAGGAAGGTTTCCCTCATCTCTCTCATAGTGAAGCTTTTCTTCGTCGGCGGATTCCCAATAAAAGTGTATGAGGCGCAGCCCTCAGCCCTCGCCTCCCCACACGTTTCCTGCTCTGGATTAAGCGTCCAGTAATAGGTATCACATTTCGGACAAAGCTTCCTAACGTAGCCTAACTCCTTAAAGAAGGGCAAAGCATATTCTTCTGCTGGAAATTTATCCAACCCTTAACACTCCGATAAATCTTAATTAAAGTTCCAATTGATTAAAGCATACATAAATTTAAACTATTTCGCCTCCAATGTTAAAGCCTACCGCCAGGAAACCTAAAGGAATCCATGCGTTTAAGTATTGAAGCCTTTTCATGAAAAGGCTTTAAGAAGCCATTGGCTAGGGCCAATGCCATTCTTTTATAAGCCCTTCAAAGGTGGGGTGATGCTTCTCCATTCCATAACGTGATAGAGGCTTGGTTAGATGTCTCTGCGACCTAGGCGGGGTTATGTACAACCCCCTTTTTACCTCGCGTTTTTCTCTAATTACAAGCTTGTTGAGGTTTGGAAATCTTGAACCGCACTTCTTGCATTTGAATCCCTTTTCTCTCCCCATGGATTTTAATCGTTTTTGACATTTTGGACATTTAGGATTTATGTACACGAGTTTTGGTGCAAGCTTTAATATGCGTAGCTTTTCAAGGTTTATTGTTTGAGGATGGTTTTTAGAGGGTGGACGTACTCCCCCGTAAACTTTAACGT
>JAVZIQ010000058.1:0-10702 GCA_038871175.1 Bathyarchaeia archaeon
ACGTAGTCACAGCATCTTATGCTAATCTCGGCATTAGGATGCGTATGGAAACAAATCCGGAAACTCCAGACGTAGTATTCGGCTTGCTATGGGGGCAATTAAACGGGTTAAGTTCTGTATGGACAAAATTTGAATTAGACATTGATGCATACGGGTTTAAGGGATGGGTTGGACAGTCTGGAAAATTAGTCTGGCTTATGCTTTCGCCACATAACTTAACAGACAATAATAGCACATCACTTAGATTTATAGTACTGGATGATAATAATCCAGTACAGAATTTAGCGCCGAATTACGTAATAATAAAGGCTAATATTTCAAATAATTTGGTTCAAGGTGAGATCCTTAAATTAGAGTATATGGGACGTGGAATATACCAAGTGGAATTCACACCCCAGGTTAGCAATACCAGCGAGATAAGATTGACCGTTATAACGCCCAATGATAAGATCTATGTTTCAGCCTATTATAATCCGCGTGAACCTATTGGTTGGGGAAACCTGTATCTTGCTCACATGCACGGAGAACATGGAATGGAGAGTATGCTCGTTCCAGCGGACTTACGATTCACGCCCTACTATATGAACCCGTCTAATCCAACTTTGAACATACCGAACAATCCAGGAGGTTGGTCCACTGTAAATTTAAATTCTCCACCTACTTTAAGCAATATTAAACTGGCTCCTATCATTAACGGGACAATATGGATTAAGCCAGAAGCTGGCAAGTGCCACAATATAACGATCAAACTAAATTTCACTTATAATGGAACAGTATACGAGATTGGAGCGCATGTACTTCGCAATCCACAGGGAGGAACTCTGGAAGGTCCGCAGCCCTATGACTTTAGCATATATGTAGAGGAAGCGGAGGACTGGCCAATTGGTGGACGAATAATCCCCATGGGAAGCATTATTACTCTTACCCTCATCATACCGCCAGACTCTGGAACAGTTAATGTAATATATCGAATAGAGAACGAAAGCTTTATTAAATTATGCTAGCGGTCGGATGCTTATATTTTAACAGCTTAATTTGCTTTCAAATTTTTCCTTTTTCTAGTCATTTTGAAGACTCGCACTTTTAAAAAGCGTAGAAAATGTTTTTCTGAATTCAGTTTTGGCTATTTTTGAGAATTAGCTTTCTCTTCAACAAGCAAATAACCACCGATAGACCTTTATTATAACTATGACTCTTACCCAAAGAATATCGAAGCCTATGAATATATAATTTAATACACCAGACTTGACTAAAGGTGTGGCTTATAAGGCTTTGATCGCTACGTACACAATCTTTGTTAACGGATTCATTAGGCCGTTTTATAGATGGCAAATGAGTTGCACAAATTTTAAAGATCAAAGCCAGCATGATGTTTTAAATAAAGTATACTATGCTCATCGAAGTCGAAAGTGACTTTTCAATCATTTTCAGCCTTGTAAAATAAGTGTTTTAGGCGTTGGAATTAAGGTTTGGCAGTTTCTGCGTTGTTGAAGGAATAAAACGGCAAGGCAAGAATGAAGCATGCAAGCGTTGAAGTATGTTTGGATTTCCCTAAGCCTTTTGCAATGTTTATTGCGCGAATGCACAAATGTAATTTTTATTTTGGGTTTCCAGGGGGCAGCCTCCTCCGCATATTTTCAGTTCTGAACACCCTTTACATTTCGGTTCGATATATTCTCTTTTCCTTATCTTTAATGCAAGAGGGTGGTTCCAGATTTTTTGCCAATTATCTTTTAGAATGTTGCCGAGGCTTTCGAAGTAGCTTTGACATGGATATACTTCGCCGTCTGGTCCAATGCACATGTTAATTGTTGCAGCACTGCAACATTTGACTCCTAAACCTAATTTAACTGGGTTGAGTTGGCAATACTGAGTTGGCGTGTACCATAAAAATTTCATTCCATGTTGATTTGCTCTATCGCGGATTTTAGGTAGAAGTTCAATCAATGTCTTTATGGGCAGGGCAAATTTTCGGCTTATGGCAGTTGCCTTTCCAGAGTGGATTAAACTGTTACATCCAAATGTTTCAACGCCGAGGTTTTTAAGAAAGTCTATTGTTTCTAGGAAATCGTAAGCATTATGCTTGTTTAGCGTTGTGTTCGTCGTAACATAAATTTGTGATTTTAAGGCATTTTTGATTCCTGCAACTGTTTCATTCCAGCTGCCTTCAGTGGCTGTAATTAGGTCATGGGTTTCAGGCTTGTGAGATTCCAAAGTTATTTGAACAAAGTCTAATCCAGCCTTTTCTAAATTTTCAACATAAGCCATGTCTTTTAAAGCCCTTCCATTTGTGATAAGCCCTGTAACCATTCCCCTTTTCTGAGCGTAAAACAACAATTCAGGCAGATCTTCCCTTAGGGTGGGTTCACCTCCAGTGAATGTCAGAATAAAAACGCCAATTTCTTCAAGCCTGTCAACGATTTCTTTCCATTGTTCCGTGCCGAGTTCATAGGTTTCGTGGGGTCCTCCTGCATAACAGTGGATGCAGTTGTTCTGGCATCTGAAAGTTATTGCCATATCCATACGTAGAGGGGCTGAATACTGCAACGAAAAAGGCTCTACACTTTTTATATCAAGGAAAGATATGGGGCAAACTTTTTCAGTTTGTGCCAATGTGCTGACCGTGTAAACAAGTTTCTCATAGTCCCTTTTTGCGGTTTTCCTATCCAACCTATACATGCGCCGAATCTCCTTCAAAACAGCCTCTTCAGATAATCCCTGCATTAGGAAGTATGCGTAAGCAGCAGCTGTTTCGTTAAGGTAAAGCACTGTATTCGCGTTGATTACCATAACCCCGTTCCCGTCTGGTTCAACACGTAGCTGAAGCGCTAAACCAGCAAGCTTCCCCTTTCCCCTATAAGTGAAGCGACCTTGAGGAATCTCAGGAGGCCTGAAAAACTTCTTTAAGAAGCTCATTAGCCAACCCCTCCACTTGCACAAGCACATGCACATGAAACGCATGCACAGGCACATGCACAAGCAGCACATGCACAGACGCAACTGGCTTCATGATGCGCCGGCCGGCTTGAAGTCTCAGCCTTCGGCATTGGAAGGATTGCGTTAACGAACCTTTCAATGTTTATCACAATATTATTTGCTGTGTTCTCTAAGGCAGATGCAATGTTATTCGCAAATTCAGCCCCTGGAATTGCAGGCGGCTTCCCCTCAGGAGTGATTGTTGGGGTGGCTGAAGGCTTCACAGGCTGAGTTGCAACTTCAACTTCTGGTTTGTAGGTTGGACGCGGATGGTAGTGTTCATACACATACCAATACCAAAACCATCTTGGGCTTGGCTCAAAATTCCACTCTCGGAAAACTTTTTGAGTTCGGGATTCAACGTTCGGATCTAGGAGTAACCAAAGGAGCTGCCTATCAAAAAGTTTCGAGGCCATCTCAGGAGTGCCAGCCTGCTCAACCTGACTCCAAGCTTTGTTAACAACTCCCCGATAATAACTTACTGTGTCACGCCTACAATAACCACGCATCTTATCCTCCACAGCGTCTCTGAGATTCATCACAACATTCGCAAGTTCCAATTCATCAAGGGTTCCATCAGGCCTTATAGCCTTTAAAAACCCTTTTTCATAATACCTCAACAACTCCTCTTGCTGACTATGATTTTGCAAAAGAGGCAACCTTCGCAATTTAATTGCCGGCTTCACAGCTTCAACCCAAACCGCCCTCTTCTTTAAAAGGCTATACAAAATCATCGCAACAATCCTAGCCGGATCCAAGCCGAGAAGATAAGATGCCTCCACAGCCGTTAAGCCACGCCTTATCCCCAAAGTTTCCATACACAACACTGGCGCCACATACCGCTTTTTAGAAACTGCAAAAGCAACAAAGCCCAAAACAAATATGAAAGCCGTGAAAAATAAAAATGGAGCAACAACAGGCAAAGGCGACGGGGAAGGCGACGGCGAAGGCGTCACTACTGGGGGCTGATATGAAGGTAAAGGCTCGTAATTTTCAACATATTCCTTTGGAAAAGAAACACCAACTGGATATTGCTCATTTCCCGAAAGATTTTGTTTTTCCCAATAAATACCCAATCGGCCGTCTTCCTTAATAGTCGTGCCGTTGTAATAAAATCGAGGAGATGTTTTAACCATGCTTGCATTTACGCCTAAAGGCAAAACAATCAAAATGCGGAGGTCGTTTATCTCCACAGGCCACCAGCAAGGAATAAAAGACATGCCGACATTTCCAGGATTCACAGCGTCTTCATAAATCATCTGTCCCACGTTTGTAATTATAGCAAACCAAATTTTTTCCCCAGCCTTTAAAGGAGAAGCAAGGTTAACCCGCACTTTATAGTCACTTCCGGAACTTGCATCAGAAGTCCGCAGAGAATTGCCATACTGGTCAAATGCTTCAACTATTCTGAAATATCTGTTAGGTTGTCCAACGAGCACATAGTTTATGTTGTCGCCTGATTCAAGTGTTATGGTTATGTTGTAAAACAGGTCGATCGATCCGTCTCGGTTTATCCATATCTTCACCCATTCACGCTCAACACGATAAATTCTTTCCGCAGCAAACACGATAGGAAAAGCCACCAAAACAAATATTATCAGCATGCTTACCAAAAGTCGGGCTTTCACCATTTCGGTTCCTCGGTCACTTCAAAGGTTTGCCCACAATAAGGGCATGTGGCGTAAGGAACCCCGGAAACAATTTTTATTTTAGCGGCATCAACAGAAGCTGAACAATTTGGACATTTAAGCGCTACAGCTTTCAACTCTCCAGAAAGCTCAACCCTTTGGATTATCGTTTTCGGTTTTCTAGCAAGATAATAAATCAACCCAAAACCCACAACAAAAAACACAACAGCGACGAAAATGCGATTAAATATGTAAACCGATGCTATAGCAAATATAATACCAAAAAAGAAAAGAACCACCACAGCAATAGCACCCAAAACTACTTTGAAATCCACACCATACTTGTATAAACTTTAAAAATTTAACTCTATCCTCCAAAAGACCCATTTAGTCAACGTCAACAGAAAAAAGATTTACGAACATACCCCCATACTTCTAAAAACCAAGTAAAACAAATACCACCACGTACTACCCAAAGACCTTATATGAAAAACAAAATTATCAAAAACGTTAATTAAACTTAAAGTTACAGAGTTTCAAAAACCCCTTTCACCAGAGAAATATTATCGATAGGGGGGAGGGAGGTAGGCATAACAAAGGGCTAAACAAAGGCTTGAATAAGGGGTTGTTCAGAGACTTTTCAGGATGGTGAAATTCTAGTTGAGGCTTCCCTCTTTTCGGAAAATTAATTACCCTACGCCTTAATAGTCCAGACTATAGTTTTTGCAATAGTCTGGACTATAGGGTAGAGAGTTAGCCTTAAAAGAATTCATTGTGGTTATGTAATTGTTGTGCGCGAATGAAATAGTACCAATCTCCATAAATATTTTATATGGGCTTTGCCCTTTAGCTGGTATTACAAACCGTTCTGGTGACGGCGGTAATTATGCGGAAGGGAAAAGAATTAAGAAATAACTAATAAAGGGATCTTGTTTGCCCCGGGGTGAATGTCTAAAATTATCAATTTTCGCTGTTGTTCTGTTGTTATTGGCTCATTTAAGCTACTCTTCAAATTTTTTAACCGTGGAATTTATTTATTTTGATCCCCGTAGGGATCCAAACTATTGTGGAACATGTCCTATGTGGGCTGAGGCTTATGAGGCGTTCTTAAAAAAGAATGAAACAGTTATTCGCCTAAGCCAAGCATACATGGGAAAGGTAGATTTCCAATGGATTGACGCCGCTTCGCCATTAGGAATTGAGAAAAAGAAACTGTACAAAGTTTCCTCAAACTCTCTAATAATAAATGGCACTGTTAAGATAGAAGGCGACTTCGACGAAGTCTACATAAAAGAAGTCATTGACAACATGCTTAAAAATGCTCCTCTACTGAACAAGCCTTCGAAAGAAGGCTTTCTACCTACAATGGCGTTGGCGTTCTCCTTTGGCTTTTTAGAAACATTTTCTCCATGCCTACTAGCAATGTTATCCTTCATATTAAGCTATACCTTAGGGGAATCCTTCACTGAAAAGAGAAGCTTCTCAAAGGTGATGCTGTTCGGGGTAGGCTTTGTGGCAGCCGCATTTATCACAGGGCTAAGCTGCGGCCTAGTTTTTATTTCACTTTATTCCATCCAGAAAATCATGATGGGGGCAGTCTGCGTTTTAGCCATAATCTTAAGCTTCAACCTACTTGGATTTTTCTCCATACCCCTCGAATCTAAGGCTACGCTCCAAAAATTAACAAGAAAATACGTCTTAACCTTCGGAGGCCTATTAATCCTCGGCTTTCTATTTTATTTTCTCGACCCATGCATTGCACCCATATTTTTTGCCATGTTACCCCTACTATCCATTAACACCTTCTCAATAATTCTCCTAACCTTTTGCATAGGCGTTCTAATACCATTCTTCTTTATAGGCGTCCTCGCAGAATTCATATCAAAAATGGCAAGAGCATCCTACAAACACAGAGCCAAAATCCGTGCATTAAGCGGATTAATTCTGTTAACTTACACCATATACATCATAGCCTTTTATCTAATTTAAAACTGAAAAAAATAAAAAGTTAACCGCAATTTAAAATTGAGCGTTTTCCTTGCTTTGAGCCTTTTCTGGTCAAGTTATGTTTATGGAGAGGCTTTAATTTCCTCTGTTAGCAAAATGAAAATTTTTAAATACTTCGTGATTGAATTAAACACATGAACGTAAAGAGAAATATATGGATTTCTCTCATTTTATTTCTTTTAATTCTAAGTTTCTACGGTATATTTACTTCCAGTATCTTGTTAGGAAACTACCTTAGAGCTGTAAACTCATATAGAGTTTTAGATTGTGGGTTCTGTGGGTGCTGTGGAAAACTCTCCGGAGAAAGCTTAGCTTTATACAAGTCTTCTCTTGAGGTTTTTAACATTCCTATTCCAGCCATAAAGTTAGCTTTCTGGACGTTTACCGCGAGTGTTAGCGGTTTTGTACTACTTAAGAATTTTAGACTGAAAATATCTAGGGGCTGGAGAAAACTCATTGCAGTTGCTTTAATTTCAATATTAATGCCGAAAATACTGATATCTTCGATACCTTTATCCGCTGGAAGTATGGCCTATGACTTTATAGAGCAGGCGTCTAACGCTTCTTGGAGAAGTGGATCTGGAGCATTGCCGTTTCCCGGAAGTCCAGACGACAGCAGGGGCTTCGCACGTTATGTATATAATGCAACCCTCGAGGATGGAAGCCTATGGAAAAGAGTCTTAGAGACACATCCCCAATGGGTTAATGATGGCTACATTTTGGGCAGATATCCAAAGCAGACAATTCCAGAGAATGTACAGCTTAGGGTTAAGATAGGCTTCCTCTATGGGGCCACAGGAACGGATGGAGCTACATTCCAAGTGCTGTTTATGGATGAGAAGGAGAATATGTATTCTATCTTAAGCTATAAAGTCACTTATGATTCCCAGCTTAATCTAATCGTTAAGGATTTGGCTTTCCTCACAGGTAAGACCGGGTACTTCATCCTTCGCGTTGATGCGGGTAAGAGTTCAGGTCAAGACTGGGCGGTCTGGGCTGAAGCAAGAATAGAAACAACTGCACTTCCAGACCAGAATCCTCCAAAAGTTACAATTGTTCATTCGCCCGGTAGTGTGGATGATAAATCGATTGTAACATTTACTGCGTTTGCTACAGATGATACCGAAGTAACAAGAATAGTGATCTACGTAAATGAAAGTGTTGTAAAGGAATGTATTTCACCAGAATTCAACAAGGAGAAAAATGAATGGGTATGCCAATATATTGGCGGTCCTTATCCAACGGGAACCCTAACGTATAGAGCGGAAGCCTTTGACTCTGCACAAAATAAAGGAGTTTCTGAAACAACCAAGCTTACAATAGTTAAATCACCCATCCCAGAAGAAAGTCGTAAAGGCTGGCTTAGAGTTACTACAGCGCCAGTTCAAGGAGTCATATACTTGGACGGAACCTACAGAGGCTTAGCACCTCTCCAAATTGAGTTGGATGCTGGAATATACACTGTGTCCTTCGGAGATGTGGAAGGATACATTAAGCCTGAACCGCAAACAGTAATGGTCTCTGCAGGCAGAGTTACAGATGTCACAGGAACATACATTAGAATAATAATTCCTCCCACTCCCGGGGTTCCCCGCCTCTGCACAATTTCAGGTAAAATCTATGCCTTCCCCTACAATATCAATACCCTTAAAGTCAAAATCTGTGAAGCTGAAAGAATTTGTTATAGACCACACCCGCTAGCCCCTGAAACATGCACCTATTCATGTAAAAGAGATGGAAGAGTTTGGTATGCTGATGTATCCGTGCATATGTACGGTATGGCTGGAGCACGCACGTACGAATACACAACTGTAGTTGCTTGTAATGGAACTTATATGGTGGAACCTGTCTACCAGCCTTATGAAAATGAATGTGAGTGGCGCGGAAGATGGATTCCAAGCAATGCCATTTTTGTAGACATGAACGGCACCAGTAAAGAGGTTGATTTCACCTTTGAACCCTTCGACCAGAGCCCTCCGGAAGTAAGAATAGAGTTCAGACCAGACAAACCGAGGATAGGTGGGGAGGTGGAAGTAAGAGTTCTCGCAGAGGATGACAAGGGTATAAGGAGTATATTCGTAAAGATAGACAGAGGATACTCGGATGGTTCAAGCATAGAAGGGAATTGGAGGAGGCTGGACTTCACACAATCTTTCGATAGAGGTATTTACGAAGCAATCGCAACAGAGAGGTTCTCAGAGGAGAGTGTCACAGTAATAGTTGTTAATGCGTGGGCTTGTGATGAGGGAGGGAATAGAAGATTAGCAAGCCCGCAAGTACTTGAGTTTGAATGCGCATGGTGGCGTATTACCTTCGATTTTTGGGGAGGGGGAAGAGTTATGAGATCTTCAACTTCCATCTTCGGTTATCCAGATAGGGATCAAGATGGAATCAACGACTGCTGGGAGGAAGCAGCGATGCGAACGGTGAACCCATATATCGAATTAGATGAAGGAGAGAAATTAAAAGAGTACCCCACGATCCTCGTTGACCACGTGGTAAATTTTGTAAGAGTCACACCTTATCCGAGCAAGGAAGATCCGAGGTACATCCTCTTCTACTACATAGTGACATGGAGCAGAGACTATGGTAGGTTTGATGTTGAGGCACACCCTGGCGACACAGAGCCTCTTATAATGGCTTGGAGAGTGATGGATCCGTATACGGTCAATCTACAATACGTATATATTGGTGCCCACGGAGGCTGCAATAAACGTCAGGATCTTTGGAACGCTAGTGGGGTATCATGCAACATGAACCCATTCTGCAATGCTGTGGGCTGCGGTGACTGTATCGCTGGTAATCAAATGATCTGTTCACAGCTTCAATTCATTGATAATAGATTATACCTGTACGCCTCTGAAGATAAGCATGCCCTATATCCTTCATGTGGGGCTTGTGAACGTACAATCCTAATTGAGCCGCAGCTTACAGGATTATCAGCCGATGCTTGCTTGTGTGGAAGCGAAGAAAGCTTCGGGCAATGTGCAAAAGATTTTGGGTTATGTTTCCTTAATCTTGTCCTTAGTGGTATTCGCTTTCTTTGGGATGCAATAGTAGCCTGGTTTACCATGTGGGAGGATGACTACCTTGGGGCTGCACAAGTAGCATTCGACTATGTATATTTAAGAGAGAGGGGCTGGAATAATGTTCTAGAACAGACTCTAAACATCGAAGGAGATACCGATGGAACCTGCTTTTGCAGTGCAGGATGCAGCTTTCATTATTGGGTAACGTATCGTATAGAAACAAGGACCTCCGCCCCATATAGCTTAGATAGACCTCATGTTCGCATTACCCTAACGCAGTTCTGTACTGATAATTTATCCTGCGACCATGGTAGCCATGATGAGCCTTATTTCATAGTTACTGGGTTCTCAATATATCCAGAAGGCGTCACTACTTGGAGAGCTGCAGAGCACATTATCAATAGCATGGGTCATGGGTGTATAACTATCTCCGATGTAGTGTTCGACGGTGAGATAACACCAGATTATATAATAGGTTTCACCGTTAACCTTTGGGACTATGATGAGCATGGTGATAAATCTAGAAGTGATGTAGAAAGCTCAGCGGAAACAATCAAGGATGAATTATATAGCTACCTCGCTGGTGAAAAGGAACCCGGTGGGTGTAGAGAATATTATTATAGACTGGCAGTCGGCGAAGACTGTGGCGGCTACAAACCAGTAACTGCATTCCCGGCCTACAATGTAGGCGAACCATGCCCGAATCTCCCGGCAGGCGAATCGTGTCCGACGCTTTGGATAAACGACCTAGGCGGAACGAGCTTAGAGCCTAAAGATCGATTCTACAACGAGTATGTTCAAGGTAGAGACTGTGGCTGCAAAGATAGTGAAGGCAGACCTCAGTATAAATTCTGTGGGGGTTACGATTGTAGCTGTAATTGCGGGACGTCCATCCTTCACTGGATGCAGTTCTTGCCGGATAAACTACGTGATCTGCTGGGACATTGAAGGCTTAATAGTGAAGAATGCTACTGCAGCAATTATCCAACCAATGAAGAGTATCAATGTGCCTACAAGAATCACGGTTAATACCCAGCCTATGAGAAGGAGTAATCCAGCAAT
>JAVZIQ010000059.1:0-10041 GCA_038871175.1 Bathyarchaeia archaeon
CTAAAGATTTCTTGGATCAGTTAGAGCACAGCGGCGTTATTCAACTTGTTTCAGGCAACCATGACATTAAAATTTACAAGGCCGTTGATTAATCTAAGGAAACCCTTAACCTAAAACTGTTTTACTTCTGAGGTGTATTTTGTGTCTTTTCCGAAGAGGCTATATACGGTTGATGAGGTTAAAGAGGCTGAAAGGCTTATTAAAAAAGGGTATAAACACCGTCTAAGAGTGATTGGAAGCCCTGAATTTAAGCAAAAGGTTAGGGAATCCCTTAAACTTGTAAAAACTGCGGGGTACTATGATCATCTTAGGACGTATATAAAGGCCATAGTTGAAGTTGAAGGCTTTACACAGCTCAGAGAATCGGAGGGGGTTATTTGGGCAAACAAATATGCTGTGGCTAATGCAGTTGATTCTGCAAGCCTTTTCATACAGAAAGCAAACCAGATGAAGGAATACATTGAGGGACGTTTATATTACGGCGGAGATGCGGAAAGGCGGTCTATTAACAAGCGAGTAGAGTTTTTAGAGTCTTTGATGAAGAAGAGTCGAGATGTGGAAGTTAGGAGGGAATGTGAAAGGCTTCTGAAAAGCTGGAGTGAAAGCGTTTACCTATAATTTTTCAACCCTGATTATCATTCCGCTTTTCACATTGCTAAAAATTTCAAGGTTCTTAGTAACTCGGCCTAAAACATTAACTGGGCTATAAGGTTGGGATTCTCCATAAAATATGCATAGGGCACTGCCCATAGGCCAAAAAGCTATAGTTCCCTTTTCAACAATGTTTTTTGCTTTTTCCTCACCCATTCGAATTGGTATTTCAAAGTATACCTCCTCTTTCCAGAGGGCAGCTCTACCTTCAAATGGAAGTCTTTTGACAACCATGTCGACTGTTCTGGGTGATAGATGGCGGGTAAGCCTGCCTTCAGCCTCCCCTAATCCTTCAATTAAGAATTTTATATTTACATGTGAAATTTCATTTTCAACACTTTTCATTTTTATTTCCTCTCTTTAGAAAATCTTCCAAGATATGTTCAAGGGATTCCGGCCCTAAAACTTTAAGCTCATATTTAACTCTTACCGTGGGCTTGTTTATGGCAACTAATCTTCTTAAGTCAACTGGTGTTCCAATAACCACAACATCACATGGTGTTTTTTCCACAGTTTCTTTTAACTCTGCTATTTGTTTTTCACCGTAACCTAGCGCGGGAAGAACAGGCCCTAAATGCTGGTATTCCTCGTAGGCTCTCTTAATTGAGCCAACGGCGTATGGCCTTGGATCTACAATTTCCTTTGCTCCAAGTTTTTTCGCAATTAATACGGCTGCTCCATAAGACATGTTGCCATGGGTTAATGAAGGTCCATCTTCAACTACTAATACGCGTTTACCCTTTATTAACTCTGGTCTGTCGGCTGTTATCGGAGATGCAGCCTCTAAAATTAGGGCTTTAGGGTTTGCTTTCTTCACATTCTCCTTAACTTGCGCGATGTCCCTTTCACTAGCCGTGTCCACTTTATTTATTATCACAATATTTGCCATTCTAATGTTTGCCTCTCCAGGATGATATGAAATCTCATGACCAGCTCTGTGAGGGTCAGCCACGACGATATGCATGTCAGGCTTATAAAAGGGTAGATCGTTGTTTCCCCCGTCCCATACAATTACATCCGCCTCCCCCTCAGCCTCTTTTAGAATTTTCTCATAGTCGACCCCAGAATAAACGATTATTCCATTATCAATGTGTGGTTCATACTCCTCTCGTTCCTCAATAGTACAGCTATACTTTTCAAGGTCCTTATAGGAGGCGAAGCGCTGGCATATTTGTTTTCTGAGATCTCCGTAGGGCATAGGGTGTCTAACCACAACAACATTTAAGCCCATTTTCTTCAGGATTTTGGCAACTTCGCGTGAGGTTTGGCTTTTTCCAGAACCTGTCCTAACAGCACCTACCGAGATAACTGGAACCTTAGCCTTAAGCATTGTAGCCTTAGGTCCCATTAAAATGAAATCGGCGCCATTAGCCAGCACTAGTGAAGCTCTATGCATAACGTATTCATGGGAAACATCGCTATAAGCAAACACCACTTGATCCACATCATAATCTCTTATTATGCGGGGAAGCTCCTCCTCGGGGTAAATCGGTATTCCATTGGGGTAATTTTTGCCTGCAAGCTCAGGCGGGTATATCCTGCCCTCTATACCAGGAATCTGAGCGGCTGTAAAAGCCACAACATTGTATAAATCGTTTTTTCTAAAAAAGACGTTGAAGTTATGAAAATCTCTTCCAGCTGCACCCATTATTACAACTTTCATTTTATACATTCGCTGTCACCGCAAAAACTCTTAAAGGTTAAGGGGTGAATACTACTTATGGATGGTATAAAAACCTAGCGGGTCACCTGGAATCTATCAAATGTAAAACAGCTCTGCTTATGAATTCAATCTGGCTTGAGGTGACGCCTGGATGAACTGGAAGTGAGAAAACCTGTTCCGAGGCTTTTTCAGTTTCGGGAAGCCTGCGTCCTCCAAACTGGGTGTAATAAGGCATAAGATGGATAGGAATTGGATAATAAACTTCTGCTCCTACACCCTTTTTTCTAAGCTGTTCAATTATCATGTCTCTTTTCTCTCTAGACGTTCCTTCTGCTCTAACAGTGTAAAGGTACCAGCTATTACTGCAGCCTTCGCGTTCCTTTGGCAGCAATAGGCTGCTTGCACTTTTAAGTTTGGCTGACAACTCATCAGCGTTTTTCCTCCTCTTCTCTAAAAAGCCTGGGAGTTTCTTTAATTGCACACGTCCTATGGCAGCTTCCATTTCGGGCATTCGATAGTTGTGTCCAAGCCAAATAGATTTATATTTCTCTTTTTCTCCATGGCTTCTAATGCCTTTACATTTTTCAGCTATTTCGTTATCGTTCGTGGTTATCATGCCTCCCTCACCGGTGGTCATATTTTTGCTTGCATAAAAGCTAAAGCAGGCAACATCAGCGTATGCCCCTACATGCTTTCCCATGTACGTTGCTCCGTGGGCTTGCGCTGCATCCTCAATTATTCCTATACCGTGTTTTTCAGCCACCTCTTTTATCGGTTTTATATCTGCTGGAGCGCCGTAAAGGTCAACTGCGATTATTGCCTTTGTCTTTTCTGTCAAAGACTTTTCCACATTAAGCGGTGAGATATTATAGGTTTCTGGGTCTATATCTACAAAAACAGGCTTAGCTCCAGCCCAAACAACTGCTTCAGCTGTGGCTACAAAAGTAAAGCTTGGAAGAATAACTTCGTCCCCAGACTTTATTCCCATGCTTTCAATAGCTATGTGAAGGGCTGCAGTTCCGCTATTAACGGCTATCGCGTGTTTGGCTCCTACAAACTCTGCGAACTCTTCTTCGAATTTTTTAACCGTTGGTCCTTGACCAAGCGCATGAGTGAGTACACCGCTTCTCAGAACCTGAACGACCGCCTCAATTTCCTCTTCGCCTAACAGCGGCAAATTTATAGGTATCATATGCCTCCCTTAAAACCTATGCACTATTCATTGCTATAAAATAATTGTCTAATTAAATGCCCATAAAATGCCCTCTGATATTGGAATTTTAGGGGTGGTGTTCCAGGGCATATTTATTTTTCAGCGTCTCTCGTTATAGTGTTGTGATATATTCTAGATTGGGGCCACATTATTTTAATTTAAGTGATACTTAAATCAAACTTCAGCGTAGCATGGATTAATCAATAAGTCTGAAAAAGGGTTGTAATACTTCGGTGGAAGTAGAAAACTGCATTCTGATAAGGCAAAGCCCTGAATTCAATTAGAAAAATTTATATTGTAATGCATGTTTTCATTGAAACGCATTAGGAGGTTGTTTGGTTTGTCATCACCAGCATCAACTGGAGTCCCGGTTCTAATATTAAAGGAGGGGTCAAGCCGTTCGAGAGGGAAAGAGGCCCAGCATACAAACATAATGGCTGCGAGAATAATTGCTGAAACTGTTAAGAGCTCTCTAGGCCCTAAGGGCATGGATAAAATGCTTGTGGATAGCTTTGGAGATGTAACAATAACCAGTGATGGCCGGACGATTTTAGATGAGATGGATGTTCAGCACCCTGCTGCTAAAATGATGGTTGAGGTGGCAAAAACTCAAGATAACGAGGCTGGCGATGGAACAACTACAGCTGTCATATTGTCCGGAGAGCTGCTTGGAAAAGCTGAAGAGCTTATAGGTAAAAACATTCACCCAACCATTATAATTGATGGATACAAGAAGGCTGCTGAAAAAGCTTTAGAAGTTTTGGAGTCGATAGCCATACCAGTAGATTTGAAATCTAAGGAATACAATGAATATCTGAAGAAGGCTGCCATGACTTCCATGGCTAGCAAACTTGTATCTGAATACAAAGATTTCTTGGCTGATTTAGCTGTTAAGGCTGTTATGCAAGTGGCTGAAGAAAGGGACGGTAAATATAAGGTTGACATAGAGGATGTTAAGGTTGAGAAGAAACAGGGGGAATCTATAAGGGATTCGATGCTGATAAACGGCGTAGTCTTAGATAAAGAGGTTGTCCATTCAGGAATGCCTAAGCGGGTGGAAAACGCCAAAATAGCGATAATTGACGCTTCACTTGAAATTGAAAAAACAGAGTTTGACGCAAAAATAAACATTGAAAGCCCGGAGCAAATGGATGCTTTCCTAAAACAAGAGGAAGCAATGCTTAAAGAAATGGTGGAAAAGATAGCTGCAACTGGCGCGAACGTCGTTTTATGTCAAAAAGGCATAGACGACATGGCCCAGCATTTCTTGGCAAGACGAGGCATTCTTGCAGTGAGAAGAATCAAGAAGTCGGACATAGAGAAACTAGCAAAGGCTTCAGGCGGAAAAATTATAACAAATTTGGATGACATAAGCCCTGAGGATTTGGGATACGCAAGCCTTGTAGAGGAGCGCAAAATAGGCGAGGACAAAATGACGTTTGTTGAAGGCTGCAAGAACCCACGTTCCGTCACAATTTTAATTAGGGGTGCCACGGAGCGTATTGTGGATGAAGCTGAACGTTCAGTGCATGATGCCTTATGCGTTGTCAGAGACATAGTTGAAGAACCCAAAATTTTAGCTGGAGGCGGAGCCCCTGAACTTGAAATTTCAAGAACTCTTAAAAAGTATGCCGAAACCCTTCATGGAAAAGAGCAGCTAGCCGTGAAAAGTTTTGCCGAGGCTGTAGAAGCCATACCCTCAACACTCGCAGAGAACGCTGGTTTAGACCCTATCGACATACTCTCAGAGCTAAGGGCAAGGCATGAAAAGGGAGAAACATGGGCAGGAGTGGAAGTTAACATCGGAAAGGTTCAAGGCATGATTGAGGCAGGCGTCTTTGAGCCTATATCAGTGAAAAAACAGGTGATCAAATCTGCATCTGAAGCTGCCTCTATGATTCTGAAAATTGACGATGTCATAGCAGCTGGAAAGGCAAAAACTCCCCCAATGCCTCCAAAAACTCCCGGAGGCGAATATCCAGGCGCTGGGGAGTATTAGAACACGTCTAAAGAGAAAAAAATCTTAATAGGTCCTCCAAAGCTTACTCGTTTCGAGAAGGCAAGGGTGGTAGGTGCAAGAGCGCTTCAAATCTCCATGGGAGCTCCAATTCTAATAGAAACTCCTGAAAGCTCATCATTAAGCCCCATAGACATAGCCCTTAAAGAGCTTGAAGCTGGAGTGCTCCCTATAACAATTAGGCGGACACTTCCCGACGGCGCATATCAAGATATACCCTTAAAATGGCTTTTAGAGGGATGATGACTTTTCCTAAACATAACTTTCCCATTTTTGTTTATCGTAAAGTTGATTGATGTATTTTCTTTTCATAAGTTGTTAAGGTATTCTTTAGCTTCTTCAAGTGTTTTCTTAATTCTTTTCCAATGGGCTCCCTGCCAGTATATTTGTCCGCATTTTGGACATTCCCAGAATTCGTTGTAGTAGGAGAATGTGCTCTTTTCAACTTTACCTTCAACATTCTCCTTTAACGTCGGCTTAACCCTTGTGTTGCATTTTGGGCATCTGGATGAAGTCATGTTTACTTCTAGTTTTATGCCAAATCTTTTTGAAAGTTTTGCAAGTTTTTCCCCCTCTGTCCGTCCATCAATGTAGAAGGCTTTCACCCCTTTCCCTGCGGCCTGTTGATAGAGCTCTAAATCTCTCGTTAAAAGAATTCTGTGCTCTTTTCTTGCTATGGCGATGAGCTGGGAATCGTCCAGCTTATTGGAGTATTTGACGTTATATCCCAAAATTCTAAGCCAACGAGTTAGTTTTCCAAGCATTCCGTCAGCCAGAAACCTCAATAATCCATTTTCCTCCTAATTATCTCTCCGCTTCCAGCCTCTGCTACTATATTGCCCTCATCCATAACTAATTTTCCGCAAACAAAAGTTTTGAGGGGTTTCCCTTTGACGCGCCTGCCATCAAATGGGGAATACTTAGCTTTAGAGTAAAACTTTGAGGAGTCAATTTCATCTTCTCTTTTTGGGTCAATAACAACTAAGTCAGCTTTGTTTCCTTCTTCAATGCTTCCCCTTCCATTCAATCCAAAGATTTTCGCAGGGTTTTCCGCCATTAGCTTAACTATTTCAGCTATAGAAAGCCTTTTCCTGTTCATTTCAGTCAGTAAAAGTGGAAGAGTTGTTTCAAGTCCTGGTATTCCCACATTAACCTCCCAAACCACGCTTTTAATCTTCTCTTCAACTGTGTGAGGTGCGTGATCTGAGGAGACGACGTCAATCAATCCCATTTTCAGCCCTCTCCAAAAAGCTTCTGTTTGAGCTTTCTCCCTTAAGGGAGGTGCTGTCAACCCTAAGGTTCCAAACTTTTTAAGGTCTTCTATGGATAAAAGTAGATGGTGGGGTGTAACCTCGCATGTCACGGGCATTTTAACTTCTTTTTCGCGGTCTATGGCTTCAAGGCTTTCCTCCGTGCTTATATGGCAAATATGCACACTTTTTCCAGTTTTTTTAACGATATCCAGTACACGTCTTAGAGCTTTAGCTTCAGCTTCCTTTGAATGTACTTTAAGAAAGGCTTCTACGTCATTAAAGCCTCTACGTCTGAGAGTTTCTTCAGTTTCTCTTAGTAGTTTATTGTCTTCGCTGTGAACGGCTATGGGAATCATGGGCGCAACCATTTTAAAAGCTTCCATTATGGCCATGTCATCATTTATATTTAGCCCTCCCATTTGCTCGTTTAAAAAAAGTTTAAAGGCTAAAACTCCTTCTCTAACCAATTTGCCTATTTCCCGAATGTTTTCTGGAAATTCACAGTAGAAACCAACGTTAACCAAAATCCTATCCCTAGCCGATTTTATCCTGTTTCTGAGCGTTTCCAAACTCATTGTCACTGGATCATTGTTTGGCATGTCAAGAACTGTTGTTATACCTCCAGCTGCTGCCGCGGAGGTTCCGCTGTAAAAGTCTTCCTTGTAAGCCTTTCCTTCATCCCTTAAATGCACATGGACATCTATTAACCCTGGAAGTACCAGTAAATTATTTAGGCTAAGCTTTTCATATGCTTGAGGCATGCTTGCCTCCTTTCCAACTTTAACAATTTCTCCATCTTTTATGGCCAGACAGCATTCTAATATTCTGCCTTTTATGTAGGCTTTTAACTCTGTTAGGACTAGGTCAGCATTCAAGTTGGTCACCCTTAAAATTTATTAAATAAATTTAGCGACGGTTTCTCGGCTAATTGGTTTTCGACAAGAGCCTTAACCTTATCCCTAATATTCTCGAACAGCCTTTGGTTTATAACACCTTTCTTGTAAGCTTTTTCTAGTTTTTCCATGTCCACGACTTTTATTTTGAAATCTGGATGAATACAAATGTCGACTTCTAAATCAACGTAACGTATTGCTTTAGGATAAACCTCCAGGGGCGTGTTAAGGTTTATGTAAGCTCCTTTCCATTTTCCCTCTTTTGAAAAGTAATTTGTTGTAATGTGCCAGTCTCCAAACTTTGCATGGCTGATGGCCTTGTCTCCTACAACTTTGGCCACGTCTAAGCCATCATAAAATCCATCTGATTTTATAGTTCTACAATATTGTATTTCCTTTTCATTTAAAGTTTCAACAACCGCCCTACCGAGTTTAAGTGTTATTCCGCTGAGTTTAACATGTTCAACATCAATCACCGAGTTTTCAGATGGAAACTCGGGTTCAATCTGATTTTTAAAAAGCTGTTCTACTTCTCTTTTGTTCCGTCCGTTTGCCAGAAGTTTTTCAGCCATTTCAAGTGCAGCTGAAACTTTTCCTCCGCAACTCTTGTAAAAGTGGTGATTCTGAATGGTTGAGGTTGCAGAGGCTCTTAATTCGTCCAGTTTTTTCTTTGATAAATATGGAAATTCTATGTTCATAAAATATGATCCCTCAATAAGAAGTGAGGGAGCGCTTTTACACGCTGCCATTTCCTTCAGGGTCTTAACTTTTTCATTAAGCATTGAAACCTCTTTTTCCAGAACCTCTCTGGGATGATAGGCTGACTCCCCCCTCCATATTATCCCCCAGCCTTCAGGAGCTAAATCCTTACCTAACTCATAAAGTTCAGCTCGCTAATCAGGGTTGGAAATTTTTATGCTTACTCCAATCTTGCCTTTTTGTATGAGTATGGCGAGGGACCCGAAAAATTTAAGTTCCGTTGATAGCGCCGGATTCTTTTGGCCTATTTTTTCCCTCTTAACCTGAACAATAACCTCCTCGGAGCTTTCATCCGAAAGCTCAGATTTGGGGAGCAAGCCTAATACGCCGTTTCCAATGTCAACGAAAAAAACGTTGTTTTCTTCATAAGCTATCTTTCCTTTGTATATTCCGTCAACACTTACATCCCATATTCTTATTATTGAATCTTCGAGTACAGAATGCAGAATAGATCGAAACGCCGCAGTTGCCTCAGCTGTTCCGAAGGCAATCACTCCTTGCAGGTCATGTCTATCTTCTACCTTGATGTCGGGTGTTTCGTTTTTTTCCTGCAGGTAAAATCTTTCCTTTATTGTAGGGGAAGGCTGAACAATTTGGAAGTTTTTTTCTAGAAGAAGCTTTGTCAGAGCGGTTGTGTATATTCCCCTAACTTTTGCTTTCAAGGATTAACCAGCCTTTTCCACTTTGTAAATTCCGTTAATCCGGTCTACCTTAAACTTGACCCCTAGAAGAGTTTCTGCAAGCCAAATATTTGTTTCCAGGTGATCTGATATGGTTCTTGTAAGATATGCTGATCTTCCTTTCGCCAAAGCAATGTATAGAATGAGCATGTCTGCTAGGTGCACGTCAACCGTTGCTTTCGATTCTATTTCCCTTAAAAGTTTTTCAGCAGCTTCTTTTCCAATAGTCTCGCTTGGCTTATGAATCTCTCCTATCGAGTCAGCGCCTAAAACAGCTCCTTTATCTGACTCAGCCCACAAAACCAGGGAGCTTCCTTTCTGCAAAGGGTTTGACTTGTCGTTTACAATTTGAATTTCCGCCTTATACCCTCTCTCTGAAAGATTCTTATTCGCAGCTGCAGCTTGGCGTTCAGCAACTCTTCTCTCCGCTAAAAAAGTGCACAAAGAAATCCCATTGATTGATTTAAGGGTGCCAAAACTCTCTAAAACTAACGGCTTTAACTCATTGCAAGGCTCAACCCTAAGTATTACTTCACCCATACCCCTAGGGTAATAACCATACTTCTGAACGTTTATAATCGCGTTTACGCCCATGCGCCTCAAAACAGGGATAAATACATACCTCATATAATTTATTGTAGGGGAGTTAGGAACATCTGTTCCGCCCTTTAAAACGCGGAGTTGAACAGCGCTTTTTGAGAAAAGGCATATGGGCAGCACGGTCATTAAAAGCATAGGTATGCTTCCCGCAGTGCCTATTTCAGCCTCTACTCTTCCGCCTTCCACTTCTTTTGGCTTAAACCACAACTCTTTTGAGTTAATTTTTGCGCCTTCAACTTCAGCTTTGCAAAGTTTTGCAGCGGTTAAGACGGCTTCTAAGTGCTGAGGTCTTAAACCGGGCTGCGACCTTCT
>JAVZIQ010000060.1:0-9830 GCA_038871175.1 Bathyarchaeia archaeon
GAAAATTTACAATAGGTTCGATTTATCCCAAAAAGTAAACCTTTTGGAGTAATACAAGTTTTATAAAAAGAAAAGGGGATTTTGGGTTATCCTCTGAGTCTTCCCTCGAGTTTGTTCACCCACTTGTTGTATTCTCTTGAGCTGAAAAGGCTTTTCAGCTCCTCTTCTAGGGTTAGTGAGTTTTTAGGTTTAACCTCAACTATCCAGCCTTCGCCGTATGGATCCTCGTTTATTAAGTGTGGTTTGTCCTTCAACTTCTCGTTGACTTTCACAATTTTGCCGCTTACTGGCGCATATAAGTCGAACATGAACATCCAGGTCTCAGCAACACCGAAGGGCTCCATTTTTTCGATTTCTTTTCCAACCCCTTCTGTTATGACTTGGGCTATTCCTTTAAGGTGGCTTTGGGCATAGTCGGATATTCCTACGCGTATGTTTCCTTCAGGGGTTATCTGTGCCCATGTGTGTTTAGGGGTATAGAGCATCTGTTCAGGTATGGCTAGGAGTTCTTCACGTTTTGATGTTGGAATTCCCTCTACACGCATGAGTTCTTCGAGGCGGAGTCTTATTGCTTCTGAAACGAATTCTGAGATGCTTCTATATCGGCCTGTTTTAATTGCTTTTTCAATTTCTTTTATGAGTTCTTGTTTTATGCTTACGGTTTTCCATTCAGACATTTTCCATCAACCTCCTTTACATCTGAGTTATATATAACATAAACCAAGAATATATATCTAATGCATATACTCTATACAATAGTAAATATGCATATTTAGATTAGAGTTGGAAAATGCGTTTTAGCGTGCATTTTTTTCTTTTCCAAATTTAATCAGGTTCCAGAAACGTTCATGAAAATAGTAAACAACAGTTTTCATTATGAGCTCGGAAATTCCAACTATGCCTCCTAAAGTCCAGTCTCTGCTAAATATAAATACAAGCAGGATTGTTGTTAAGGTTGCAACAATCCTCC
Organism: Bathyarchaeia archaeon; assembly: GCA_038871175.1. Taxonomy (GTDB): domain Archaea; phylum Thermoproteota; class Bathyarchaeia; order Bathyarchaeales; family Bathycorpusculaceae; genus JAVZIQ01. Next base: position 971 of record JAVZIQ010000060.1, read on the forward strand.
AGGAAATAGCCTTAACCAAACTTCTAACTGGTTTCTCCAAGATTGAATCCTCTAGTTATAAACTGTGTTTGAGTGGCCTAATTAAGCCTTGCCCGGTTTTTGATAGAAACAGAAAAATATGGCTTGTGACAAATCGATTATAGTAAATACTAATATAAACGGTGGAGGTTTTGGAAAGTAGAAAAGTTCAGAAAGTTGGATATTCAACGCTTACAGTTTCGCTTCCAATTGAGTGGGCTAAGCAAAACAGAATCAACCCTGGAGACATAGTTTTCATGGTGCCTGAAAGGGATGGCACTTTGAAAATAATGCCAAGCCAGTTTGCCCTGAGAGAAGAGGCAGAGGAGTACATAATAAATGTGGATTCCTGCGACGAAAAGGGAATGCTTGAGCGAATAATTGTTGGAAGCTACATCCTCGGGAGAGATGTTATACGGGTGGCTTCTCCGACAAGGATAGAGAGAGCCCACAACGAGGAAGTTAGAAAAATAGTTCCAAAGCTTATAGGCCTTGGCATTCTTGAAGAAACGCCTAAAGGCATCCTTCTACAATGCTCAATAGATCCTTCAAAGTTTAAACTTGACATGTTAATGAGGAGGCTTTCCATAATCGCCTCAACAATGTTATCTGAGGCTGTTCAGGCATTCACTGAAAACAACCCTTCCCTAGCAAATGAGGCTGTAAGCCGTGAAGAGGAGGCGGACAAGATATACTACCTTGCAGTTAGGCTGCTTTTATCTGCCCAAACAAAACCAGAAATTGCAGAGCAGATAGGTGCAACAGACATAACCTTTATCCCAGCAACCCGCCTGATACTGCAGTATTTAGAGCTGATAGCAGACTACTCTGAGGACATAGCCAAAAAAATAGGCGCCTTCAAAACCTACAGGGAAAAAGTGCCTGAAAACACAGTTCAGGAAATCTCCCACCTAAGCGACATAGCCCAAACCCTATTCCAGAAGGCCATAGACTGCATTTTTTCAGGAGACATCAAAGCTGCCAATGGAATTTTAGAAATGCACAAAGTCTTCGAAGACAGAGTCGAAAAGCTAATGCAAGAACTTCCTCAAATCCCATACTTAAGGGCAATCATTTCAAGTTTAGACAACATTGCAGATTTAGGGGCGTCAATAGCTGAGATAGCCATAAACAGGGCCTTAGAAAGGCCGAGCAAGGAAGTTGAAAAATTTATTCGCATAGTAAAACATGTAAGAACCCTCCCCCTAACCGAAAAAAGCCCAAACCATAAAACAGGATTAAGAATTTTCCATCAAAAATAGCATTATTATAAATTAGTTATGTACGAATCGCAAAAGAGAAAGGCTGTACTTTAAACAAGCTCTGCACAATTAAAATTCTACTTGCTAATTTTATATATTCTTTGAGTAGAGAAAAGCCGCTGGTATCTCTGCATCCATAAGCGTCGTCGTTCTAGGATGTTCAACTTCTATCTCGTACCTTAAGTCCTTTGTAAAGGCAACTCATTGTAGACGTCAATAATTGCGAGATAAAAAGTAGATGCGTCATACAATATAAATTGGAATCTAGTCTGGCTCCGTGTGAATTGTTATTGTTGATTCTTTGAAGTGTTTTTTAATGTTCCTCTCTATTTGTGAAGCGATTTTATGAGCTTCTTCTATTGAAATTTGCTTTGAGAAGGTGCAGTCTATGCTTATGTAGCGTCTTTTATCTGCAACATATGTCACTATTCTTTTGCATCTTAGGGCTTGGGGAAACTTTTCCATTGTCTGGTGGATTATTTGCCTAATTTTTTCCTCGTTAAACTCTGAGGTTTTTCTTGTTTTAGCATCGAATGGTTCTACGTGAACTGTTACATTTTCAACATTGTTTATCCTCTGGTTTATTTTGTTTTCAATTCTCTCAGTTATCTCGTGAGCCTGCTGAACGGAAAGTTCATGATTAACCCTTGCATGTAATGTTATGTAAAGCTTCCCATCCGTGTAAACCGCCTTAACATTATGTATCTCTTTTACACCTTCAACTTCTGAGGCTATTTCCTTTATCAGGTTCTCTGTTTTAACCCTGTCCTTTAAAGGTTCAACGTGGATTGTTGTTTCTGTTTCTCCTAGAGCAGACTTTAAGCTTTCTTCAATTTTTGATGCCAATGCATGCGCCTCTTCAAGGCTCGTGTCTCCTGGAACTTTTACATCGGCTTCGATGAAGGTTTTTGCTCCTGCTTTTCTCACCTTTAATCCTCCACATTCGCATACGCCGCTTACGCCCAAAATTTCTCTGCGAACCTTCTCTACAATATCCTTTGAAATTGCGTCGCTGAGCTCCATTCCACTGCTCCATATAGATTTCACGCTTAGACAAATCAACAGAGCGCTTAAAACTATTGAGGCTAAGATATCTCCGTAATAAATTCCAAGGGTTGCAAGTCCAAATCCCAGTAGCGCTATTATGGTTGAGGCCAAATCTGAGAGGGCATGGTAAAATCCAACTTTCACAGTTGAACTTTCCACCCTGTCAACCCTTGAGAAAGTTCCAACTCTTAAAAAGTCTATAAAGAATGTGTAGCCAATTGCAAAGAAGCCAGCCAGCTCAAATTCTAGGTTTAAATATGGCTGGCCTCTAAGAACTCTTTGAACCGCTTCATACATTATTAACAGTGCCATTCCAATTAGAATTATTCCGCCAACAAATCCGCCTAAAGATTCAAACTTTTCATGTCCATAAGTGTGCTCAGCGTCTGGAGGTTTAAGAGCTTCGCGTGTTGCGAAGAAAAGTCCAAACGTCGTAAAAGCGTCGAGCAGAGCGTGAAGCCCATCGCTTAAAATTGCCAAACTGGAAACCGCTAAGCCCAAAATTAGCTCCAAGAGAGCAGCTGTTGATATGGCAACCGTTGAAATTTTAAGAACCCTCAACCTACTTCTTTTTTCTTCGGGACTCCGCATTACTATTCGTTTATATCGCATGAATCCATAAATTTAAGGGTTATGTCATCGTCATCATCACACATTCACTTATGCCTTAATCTTCATACGTTAGGTATTTCATGATCGCTTCTGCTGGGAACAACTACAATTGATTCTGCAAGAGTCAGTCCTATCCAAATGAAGTTGAGAATGCATTCCAGAATAATCAGAATTGCCCGTTTTTCTGAAAGTCTAAATGCTAACTGCAGCTGCGAAAGCACTTCTTACTGCTTTCTGTATGTTACCGCGTGGGTGTGTGCAATCCCCAGCTAGGTAAAACTTTATCTCTACCTCTGCGAGTTCTTTTGTAAATTTAAGTGTTTCGTCTGTTTTTGGCTTCATACCAACAGAGGTGACCACTGTGCCGGCTTCAATTTTTCGCTCTATATTATTCAAGTCCAGATAAGCGACCCAGTTATCTTGGATGCTTGTGCAACGGGCATTAAGAATGTATTTAAGATTTTTCTGTTTCTCAACAGTTTCAAGCAATATTACTCTATAGTGGAGTGGAGCTGCGTCTGGCGCAAGCTTGCTTAACATTTCAAGTATTGTCACATTACGCCCTTTCTGAGCTAAATGTAATGCCGTTTCCACTCCAACCTCCCCTCCGCCTATAACTACAACATTTTCTGCAACTTTGTCTTCGTTGCCGTATACGTCCACTGCGGATATTACATTCTTTCCATAGGCGCCTGGAATAGGCGGAACTATGGGCTCTGAACCTATGGCTATTATTGCAGCATCACATCCTTCATCTAAAACCAACTTGGCTGTCGCCTCTTTATTTAAGCGGACTTCCACATTTGATCTTTCAATTTTGCGGATTAAGTAGTCCTTATAGTTTTTCACAGGCCACTTGAATGAAACGTAATCCGTTGTCTTCAACAGACCGCCTAAGGAGCCGCTTTTCTCGTAAAGTGTTACTTCGTGTCCCCTTTCAGCAGCCACCAGCGCCGCCTCCATGCCGGCTGGCCCACCCCCCACAACGGCGACTTTCCTCTTAACAGTAGTAGGCTTAACCAATCTGTCGATTAAATGCTCCATCCCCCAAATGGGGTTGACGGAGCAAACGCTAACCCATGGGTCGGACGGGCTGCTTCTCAGGCATTTGTTACATCTTATGCATGGAACTATGTCTTCAACTCTTCCTTCATAAACCTTAGTTCCGAAGTCTGGATTGCTTATCCAGCCCCTAGCCATCGCTATCAGATCAGCCTTACCAGAAGCAAGAGCTTCCTCGCAATAATCAGGATGGGTAAAGCCGCTGGTTAAAGCCACAGCCACTTTAGCCCCGCTTTTCTTAACAGCCTCACCCATAAAAGCCCACGGAGTAGGCTCAGAAGATTGAAACCCAGTTATCTGGTTTAACTCAATATCCCACGGACGTAGTTGAAGTATATCTATACGCCCCTCAGCCATCCTTGCAAACTCCGCAGTGTCTTCAAGAGTCCAATATGGCGGATCATAGCCTGTAATGCTTGCCTCAATAAGGAAGCTGCTTCCACATTCCCGTTTAATAAGCTCACAAACCATTAATGGGAAGCTTGCGCGATTCTCCAAAGACCCGCCATACTCGTCAACCCTCCTATTAGTGCGAGGAGACAAGAACCTACCGAGAATAGTCATTCTATAAGCCATATGTAAATATGCTCCGTCGAAACCGCAACTCTTCGCAATAAGAGCTAATAATGCGGTTTCCTCAACTATATTATCTAACATTTCTGCAGGCAACTCTTCACCATTACCGGGAAAAGCCGTAAAACCTTTCTTTGCATGTCCCCTTCCTATAGGAGGAATCCTTGCGCTTACATCATAATCCTGTGGTACGGGGGGAATTATTAGAAGCGACGCCTTTGCACCGTAAAAATGAATGGCTTCTGTCAGCATAGAAATGTTATTCTGAACTAGGCTATCGTAAATGTCAAAGCCCATACGATGCTGGAAAAAGTCTCTTGCTAACCCTCGGAAACTCTCGGGAGCCCCAAGAAGCATATCCGCGGCCTTCACGGTAACAAGCGCTGCGCCGCCTTTAGCCTTGTTGATGTGGTGCATTATAAGGGCTTCGGTAGGGTAAGGTTCAGGACCTTGCGAGAAATCAGGCTGAGCCGGCGTAGTGACCATTCTGTTCCTAAGGACAACATTTCCTATTTTTAATGGTGACAACAAATGACGGTATTTGTTGGTCAATCAATAACCTCCATTGTCAGGTATAACTTTCCAATTAGTTATAAGCTTTCCCGCTATAATCTTCTTCTTTCTACCACTAATAAGAAAAGTATTTAATAACAGCTGCATCTCTGCCTAAGTCAAACTCCTTAGCTTCGACCTCACTCCCATCTCCACTTTCTAAAAATTAAGAGGCTAATTGGATTTAGATGCTCCTTTAACATTTTACTCCTCTAAGTCACAATATATCATTAAAACCATAGCCTTCAGAACCTCTTTAAGAGAAATTGATGCATTCCATGCTGAGTCTGGGGTCGCAGTATCTGAGAATATTTTTGGAAGACTTCTTAAAAACAATCTAATGGAGCTTAAAAATTAAACCCTACTCCAGCGTCTCTTAAGGTAAAGTAGACATTGTATACCTAAAAATTAAGAGACCTCATTTTTGAGGGGAAACCCCATAGCGGTGAAGCTTTGATCTAGAAAAAATAATGGTTGAGGTCAGAGGCTGTGTATGCCGAGGAAAAACGCCTTGCTTGTAGAATTTTGAAATTTTATAATCTCATCTAGAGATGAGAAGGGAATTTACAAAGATGTTTTCATTAACTCACTTATCTCAATATGGGTTAAAAAATAAAAATTAACTAATAACAACTTCATAAATTATGTTGAATGGGTACTTAACGTTTATTTCAAGTTAAAAGGCTTCTCTAAACTCTTATAAGGAAACCGCAGCTGCAAATGCGCTTTTTATTGCCTTTTGCACGTTACCGCGTGTGTTTGCACAGTCGCCTACCATGTAAGCTCTAATTCCTTCTTCCATTAATTTAGAGGCGAATTCTAATGTCTTGTCTGTTTTGGGTTTCATGCCTACCGAGATAATCACAGTTCCTGCTTGAATTTTGTTTTCATATTTCTCCTTGGTCAAGTAGGTTACAACGTTATTGTATATTCCTGTGCAGCGAGCATTAAGAATATATTTGATGTTTCCATGTTTTTCAACAGCTGCCAGTAACATACTGCGGTAGTGTTCAGGTGCAGCATCAGGTGCTAGTTTATCCATCATTTCCAGTATGGTTATTTTGCGTCCTTTTTGGGCTAAGTGGATTCCAGTCTCAACTCCCACTTCTCCTCCTCCTATTATAACAGCTTCTTCCGCCACTGAATCCTCGTTTCCGTAAACGTTAACGGCGTGCATCACATTTTTGCTGCTTGACCCTGGAATAAATGGGATAATAGGTTCTGCGCCAATGGCTATTATGGCTGCGTCGTGATTCTCTTCTATGATCATTTTAGGTGTGGCCTCGGTTTTTAAACGGACATTTACCTTTGATCTTTCGATTTTACGTATTAAGTAGTTTTTAAAGTCTCTTAATGGCCATTTAAAAGAGACGTAATCTGCGGTTTTAAGCAGTCCCCCTAATGATTCGCTATTCTCATATAACGTGACTTCGTGTCCTCTTTCCTCTGCCACAAGAGCAGTTTCCATGCCTGCTGGTCCACCACCAACGACTGCCACCCTTTTCTTAACTTTTGTAGGTTTAACTAATTGTTCCAATAAATCCTCCATCCCCCAAATGGGGTTGACGGAGCAAACGCTAACCCATGGGTCGGACGGGCTGCTTCTCAGGCATTTGTTACATCTTATGCATGGAACTATGTCTTCAACTCTTCCCTCATAAACTTTGACTCCAAAGTCAGGGTTAGCTATCCACCCCCTAGCCATTGCAACCAAGTCAGCCTTACGTGAGGCTATGGCTTCCTCACAAAAATCCGGATGCGTAAATCCACTTATCGCCACTACCGCGAGTTTAGCCCCACTTTTCTTAACAGCCTCAGCCATAAAAAAATATGGAGTTGGCTCACTATCAAGCCCTATGGTATGAATTAAATCGATATGCCAAGGGCGCAGTTGAAGCATGTCGACGTATCCTTCAGCCATCTTTGCAAATTTAACTGTGTCTTCCATGGTCCAGTATGGCGGATCATAGCCTGTTATACTAACCTCAATTAGGAAGTCTCCTCCACAATATTGTTTTATGCGTTTACAAACCATTAAGGGAAAACGTGTCCGGTTTTCCAGAGATCCTCCATACTCATCGGTTCTTTTATTGGAGCGTGGAGATAGAAATCTCCCCAGAAGTGTAGCTCTATAAGCCATATGCAAATGTACTCCATCGAAACCGCAGCTTTTAGCTAAAAGAGCTAGTTTTGCCGTTTCATCAGCAATTTCCTTCAACATATCCGAAGGCAGTTCAACACCGAAACCTAACAAAAGTGAAGATGCTTTAGGTGGACGAGGTGGCCCTATATCCATCGCCGGGGGGATTCCTGTGCTCACATCGTATCCTTCGGGTACGGGCGCAGCCACCTGAAGCGATGCTTTGGCACCGTAGAAGTGAATTGCCTCAGTCAACTTTGAAAAATAGTTCTGAACTAAACTATCATAAATATCAAAACTTATTCGATGTCCCTCCATGTCTGCTGTCAAACCTCGGAGGCTTTGAGGTCCTCTTGAAAGGATGCCTCCATGGACCGTGATCAAAGCTGCACCGCCCTTAGCTTTGTTCGCATGATGAATTATAAGAGCATTCGTGGGATAGGGTTCCGGACCCTGCACTAAACCAGGCTGAGCTATCGTAACCATTCTGTTTCGGAGAACAACATTCCCTATTTTTATGGGGGATAATAAGTGCCAGTACTTTTTAGACATAAGTCTCCCCCTAACAGTTCACATCACATAATGCCTTTATCATTTATAATGTTTATTATCGCTGAAGATGCTATATAGGCTTAAAAACATTCCCTCTATCTTGCTTGCTACAACAAATTTTTCAAAAATAACCCATTTGCTTTTGCTGATAACAAAGTACTTCTCAAATTTTAATGTAATGCATCGATTTATATGTAAAGGTAACTACTAATGTCTAGGTTAAAGCTCACTTTGATGATTAACCAGCTTTTAGGAAAGAATTCTTCGAGTAGCGGAAAGCACTTAACCCCCCGTCTGTAGAGGAGAGGTCGACAGCCAAGCCTATATCAGTTTCAGGACGACTTTGAGCGTCGAAATGGGTATATTACTTGATTTAAAGGATAATTCAATCATCCTTGACAATTACCTTTAAAAGCTTTAACAAACCACCAACTGCTTCTTTCCACTAAAAAGCTAGAAAACACTCAATGAAAGTTCAATTAGTGTTTTCGGCAAGCCAACAAGCATAAAAAATTTTAAATATGTTTTTTAGAAATGGCTTTTTTATGGAGAGAATAATTAAGACTGACGTTTTGATTGTTGGTGGGGGAACAGCAGGCTGTTTTGCAGGTATTGAAGCTAAAAAACATGGTGTAGATGTTGTATTAGTGGATAAGGCCTATGCAGGCAAATCCGGTTCTAGTATTATGGCTTCTGGCTGGTGGGGCTTTTTCAACCCTAAATTTGAAGATAAAATTGACGAGTGTATGAATTTAATAAATGTAGGAAGCGATTATATCAATAATCGACGATGGACTGAAATAATTCTTAGAGAGTCTTATACAACTTTTTTGGACATATTATCATGGGGTGTTGAGCTGCCAGTAAAACTCCCCCAAGCCTTCGAATGGTTTGAGGAGAACATAGCAGGTGGGGTTAAGGGAAGAAGAGGACTCCCTGTCGCACCATTTCTAACACAGGTACCTTTACGTCACAGGAGGACTTCGCCTTTTTTGCGGATGCAGGCTGAGAATGTTGGCGTGAGGATTGTTGACCGTGTTAT
>JAVZIQ010000061.1:0-9451 GCA_038871175.1 Bathyarchaeia archaeon
TTTATTGCTGTTTGTGCTTTTTCTTTTTTAGGCGTATTGTTTTCTAGCCCAGAATGAGTTCTTTTATTTGATTTAGGTCTTCCAAGGCGTTTAGTTTCACTTTTCCGTCGGAAATTGTGTATAGAACGTTTTCTATGTAAAGTATCCTTTTCAATTCGTATCCGCTTTGTTCATCTTGGTGGGTTATGCTTCCTTTAAGTTTGAAGCCTTCTAGGGTTATGTTGAAGACATACGCACCTTGCCAATAGCCCTTGGTGTAGCGTTCTTCTTTTTCATTTTGTATTTCTATTTCAGCCCAGCTTATTGTTATTGGGAGTGCTAGGAGCCTTTTTTGCTTGTCGAATAGGAAGGCTTTGTGGTCTGATAGAACTGTTGTTGTTGCCCATTGGGTTTTTACTGTTTCGCTTGGAATGAGATATTTGTCTATTTCCTTAGGGTTTTCGACTTCTGTAACGTTGTATATGGACAGTTTCACTTTTGATTCTTCCATGCCCACCCCTATAATGTGATTTTGGTCATAGGGGTGTAAGTATCCTGAGAATCCCTCTATTTCTAGGAAGCCTAAAACCTTTGGTTCATAAGGGTTTCCAACGTCTATCACGAAGAATGGGTCTTTCTGGTAGAATGTTACCAGGTAGCATCTTTCACCTATGAATCTTGCTGAGTATATCCTTTTACCTGGATCTAGCTGGGTGAGTTTTCCAACAGTTTTCAGGTTCATGTCCAGTATGAATACGTTGTTAGTGGCTTTTTCTCCCCACCCGGTTGTTGTGGCTATTCTAAAGAAGCCATTGTACTCGTCCATGCTGAACTGGTTTAGCACGTGTCCATGAACAGATCCTGTTGCCTCCCATGCTATTTTATCCTCATCAAGTTTAACCCTGTATATTGCTGTTTCATATTGCGGCTCTCCAACCTCTGCTGACAAAATCCAAAGGTTCATGTTTGGAACCGCCAAGTACATGTTTTCCCTTGAAACGTACATGCATGAAGTTGCGCTTTTCAAAATTGTCTCGCAGGTCGGCGGCTTAGCATCGTCTAAAACGTTTACGGCAACCACGGTTGTAAAGGAGTAAGAGGCGTCTGAAACGTTAATGTATCGAACCTCGTTTGGCTGAACAACTTTAACATTTTTGCCCTGAACGATTTTGGGAAGGTCAACTTCGAAATCCGTCACGTTTGTTTCACTCGGCCTAATGGCCTGCTTTGTTAAAACTGCATAGATGTAGTTGCCGATCATCCTTGAACCTGAAATGTAACCCGTTAGGCTTAAACTCCTAGCCAATTTGGGCTGAGACCTATCTGAAACGTCATAAACGTTTATGAAGGCCTCTTCAGAGTAAACATAGGGTAAAGCTTTTAAAGGATACTTGGCGAAATGCCCTAAAATGGCAAGCTTGTCACCTTTTACATAAACTTCTAAGCCATAAGTTTCGCTGAGGAATATTTTTGAAAGCACTGCTGTCTCTTCAGGCGGGTAAGCCCTTAAAATGTAAACGTTCTGACCTGAAACCACATAGAGGTAGTTTCCATCGGTTTTAACAACGTCCGCTTCGTCTACGCCTTCAACCTGAATGTTCGTTGTCGAAAACTCTCGCATGCCTGTCTCTGAGCCTGTAGTTGCGGGCGCCGGCGCAGGAGCTGGAACTGGTATGAAACCTTTGTCTAAACCTCCTTGACTGTAAAAGACCGTGTATTTTGCCTCAACCATTTCCATGTTCGTTTTGATGAAGTTTTTCATCTCTTCATAGCTTGAAAATGTGTTGAGCCCCGGGAAAACCTGTGGGATTATCGGTTGAACTCCGAAGTTGTAGCATAGGGACGCCAGCAAAACTGCCAACAAAACCGCTGCAAATCCATATGCAACTGTTTTTCTTTTAATTTCTCTCTGCATATTATTACACCGCATGTATTATGGTGCAGGATATATTTTATGCTATTTTTTGGTACATTCTGTCCAGAAACTAGAACATAGGGCTAGAAGGGCTTTTGACGCCAAACCCTTACAGCTTCATACCAGAATACAGCTGTAACAATTAGGCCGAAAAACAATATGAAAAGGTTTTCACGGGAGAGACTGCGCATCAAAAATGTAAGATAAGCCAAATAAAAGGCTGTTGAGAAAACTGCGTAAAAGAAGAACCTTGGAAAAAGAAGCCTGCCCAGCTTAACGAACTGTCTTAGCACACCAATCTTAACCTCGCTGACCAAGGAGTACATTCCTCCCACATCCTGTTTCTGAACTAGGCCTAACTCGCGTAGCTGTTCTAAATGGTGGGCTGCAACGCTTGGACTGCTGAAGCGCAGGGCTTTCTGAACCTCACGTACGCTCATAGGACGTCCATTCCTTAAAAGAAGCCAGTAAACCTTCCAAGCTTTGCCGCGGAGAGCGTACTCAAAAGCGTCCTCATCTTCCCTATCCAACAAACATCACACTTAACATACATTAAATGCTTCAAACTAAAAAGTCTAGCTGACTTCACTTGAGAACAGAGATTATCCGCGGCCCACGCTTGGAGGGTCATCAAAAATTAAAGCCTGCGCGTTATGCTTGAAAGCGCCATTAAAATATGGATAATATTCGCTAAATGTTTAAACATGTTTAAACAATTCATACGGAATCTTTATCTGAACTCCTAACGAAGGATGAATTATGAATGGTTCGAGACATCCATCTTCATTGATTGCCATTGCAGCGGCTTTATGTGCTGCCTTGTATGCTGTGGGCTGTTATGCGACCGCCTATATCCCTTCTCCATGGGGTTTCGGTCAGTTTAGACCTGCGGTTATAATTCCATCTCTTTTCGGAGCTGTTTTTGGGCCCCTTCCAGCAGCTTTAGGCGCTGCCATCGGAACCTTAATTGCGGACTCATTGAAGCATGGAACTCTCTACATGGGCAGTTTATTAGCGGCTGTTCCGGGCAACTTCATAGGATTCTACATATTTGGTTATATTCTTAAGAAAAAGTTTAATTGGACGAGGTTTATTTCCGCCTCAGTTATTACATTAATTATTGGAAATGCAATTACTGCCTTCCTATATGTTTTCTTATTTAAGGCCATTTATATGCAGGCCCTTGAATTTTCTCCTGATCTGCTAACTTTTCTTTCTTTTGGTTTAACCATTTATTGGTTCGTGACGATGCTGCCCTTCATTCTTATTATAACGCCAATACTTATACGGGCCGTTGCCCTTGCCACGCCTACAATTGTGCCTGAAGAAGTGCGAACCAACAGTTTGAAAACGGAGTTTCCAAAAAAGTCCTTCAGTTTGGCAGTTGCAGTTCCAGGATTGATTATGATAGTAATTGGGCTTGCCACCACATTCACACCGCTTGGAGTTTTTACAGCCAGCGCAGGCAAGCTTACCGGAACATTATTGATAGAATTAATGTATTACATCGGTGGGGCAACCCTTATAACTGTAGGGCTTGTAGCCATGATTCAAAAAAGGACTTAAACATTTAGCCTTTCACCAGCTTTTTATTGATTTTTCTATGCAGCCTCACATGGCGTAAGGTAAAATATCAAGAATAAGTCATTATTTATGGTCCAATGTGACCGAACTCCGTCTGAACAATTACATGTTTTAGTCCTCTTTCATTTAGAATTTTCTTAACCTTTATCATTTCTGAGTAGCTTGGCCTTTGTAGGGCTGATCTGCGGAATGCTGGAAAATAATCCAGCACGCAAACTTGTATAGAGGAATTCAGCCCTGCTATTTTGTCTCCAATTTCCACGAGTTCTTCATAGCTTATGAAGGCAGGATTATAGGGCACTCCGATTCCAGTATATACTTTTTCCCCATAATTCTCAATGAGATATTTGGAGGCATTCCAGCTTGTATCCAAATACTTTTTCGCTATTTCCTTTTCGCCTATACCTGTAATTTTCATGAAAGTTTCTAGTCGAACCCCCTTAGGTTCCACGCCAATGTTGTTGCATCCGGCCTCCACAAGCTCATCTATGTACGAAGGCGTCAACAACGTACCGTTGCTGTCCAGATGCAGCCTAGCCTTAACATCCATGTTAAGCCTTTTCAGCTCTCTAAAATATTGTATTAGCCAGGGTTTGTTTAAGGTGGGTTCGCCTCCGCTTATAGCTAAACCTTTAACACCATACTTCCTCCTATAAGCCGTCAAAAGTTCAGCTGCTTCTCGAGGGGTTAAAGCAGCAGAATGGTTATCATAAGTCACATGATAGTTTTGGCATTGTGGGCATCTTAGATTGCAGCCTGCAACCCATACGGCTACCTCTATATATCTTAACCCCTTCCCCTCAGTCCAGGGTGTTGCTTTACCCCCAACAGTGTGCCCGCTAGGTCCATGAACAATTCTTAGAGGAGCGGCTGAGCTGACTTCTGTTTCTATTTTCATGCCGTCTTTAACAGCTGTTATGCAGGATCTGGTTAATTTCCCATCGACATGGACCGCGCAGGCGTAGCAACCTCCCAAATTACAGGGAGCTTGAAGGCCTCCTTCGCTATGAAAGACGCTAAAGCTGTAACCACATAATTCCAGCGCCCTTTTGATGGTAATTCTATCTGGAACATTATAGATTTCGCCGTCAACGATAACCCTAACAATCCTCTTAGTGGCGATTTCTTCAACAACAACTCTTGCTTGGTGAGGGCAGGCATAGTAACAGGAAAGACATCCAACACATGAGTCGTTTACACAAACATTAAACTCAGAGCAGAAGCCGCATCCTAAACACTTATCCCTGTCTACATATACCTTTAAAAACTTGTTCCCAGCGTTATAAGCCATATTATAGCCCTTTTTAATTTTAAACAGTTGCTTCAGCCCTGCTGAGGCTTCGCTAGAGTTTTTCACGGCCTTTCATGTAGTAGGGTTTTATTGTCTCAAGAATCTCTTCTAAAAGTTTTACTTTATCAGAATCTCCTTTTTTAACATAATATTGTATGATGGCTCTTAAGAACGCCTCAAGGGAGGCTGGTGGACAATGCCACTTTTCCTTAGGAAGGTTTCCAAGCTCAGCTCTAACCATATCCATCAACCTCTCTATAACCTCTACGACGCTATTATTATAGGCTAAAAGCTCATCCAACCTTCTTCCCTTAACAATCTCTGTAAGAGCTGAAGCAGAGGCTATTGTTGCAAAACACCCAAGCGAGGTGAATGAAGCATCCACAATTATGCCGTCGACAATCCTAATGTAAATGTCAGTTACATCCCCACAAATGGGGTTCTGAACCTTTCCATGTCCATCTGCGCCTTCAATAACACCAACATTGCGTGGGTTCCTGAAATGTTCAAGAACTTTCGCGCTAACCTCAACCATAACTGGCACCAGTATAAGAACTTGATTTCCATATTATCAACTTTGCTATCAACCCTAAAAATGTGCCAATTAGAATCAGGCTGCAAAAGTAGAACCATTGGATATGGATAAAAATTCTACGATTCTGATTTTAACCGATAATCTTTAATGTTGTTTATTGTTTACTTAGATTGTGAATAATGTTGAAGATTGGTGAGAGGTTTATTCCCCATCCAAATTTGAAGAGAGTTTATAGAGTATACCTGATGCTTGCGGCCATTCCCATGTTCATTGCATCCTTATTGCCGATATGGGCTGTTTCAACTTTTGAGCCTGAAGTTTGGCGCTTCTCCTGGGGTTACACATTTATACCCCTAATTGTTGTGGTGTTTATAGTTGGTTTTATAGCCTATTGGATTCCTAAGTATTACCATTCTATTTCTTACACTCTCACCGAGGATGAGGTTGTTGTTGAGAGAGGTGTATGGTGGAAAATGAAGCATGTAGTCCCCTATGCCCGCGTAATGTCCGTAGACATTATACAGGGGCCTATTTCAAGATTTTTCGGTTTAGGCTCTATTCATGTGCATACTGCAGGCTATACAGGTCCAGCTGGAGGAACATCTGGTCCGGGAACGAGGGGAGCTGAAGCCTGCATATGGGGAGTGCAGAACTTTGTGGAAATAAGGAACATCATAATAGGGTTCGCTAGGGGTAAACCTCTCTTCGCAGCGCCAGCGGCCGAGATAAGCTTACAAATCCTTGAAGAGCTGAAAAAAATAAGAGAGGCCTTAGAAGAGAAAAGCCAGAAGAATAGTTAAGCTCAATTGGTAGAGTAGATGGTATTTGATAATACGTATGTTGTGTAGTATGGGCCTATCAGTGGGTGTATTTTTCTCTGGAAGGCTTCTGGATATTTATCTTTTAGTTCTTCTAGGTTGGCTTTTTGGACTGCTACTAGGTATCCGCTTACTACCATGAGGGCTGTGTTTTTTCCTCCTTCATGGGGGGCTATTAGGTTTATGGCTCCTCCACGGTCTATTTTATCTTCTAATGAAATTATGTCAGCTCTTGCTCCGTGGTCAACTGAAACTACGCCTGGCATAATTCTTTCGGTTACGCGGACGCCGCATAGCACTGTTCCCCTCTCATTAAACACTTTGGCGATGTCGCCAGTTTTTACTCCAAGCTTTTCGGCGTCTAGAGGATTTATCCAGACTGGCTCATAGAGGTATCCGTCTGGCCCTTTAACCTTGCATGTTGGGATTTCCCTAAGCCAAACAGCATAGTCAAGCTGGGCATGCATCCTCCATCTGGGATGGTTTGAAACGAGGAGAAAAGGATATTTTTTAGCCCTAGGATGCTGCAGGCTTTCCTGCCAGCTTTCCCCGTAGGGAATGTAATGCGGAACAGGAGGCCTTTCCAAATCCCCAGGAAAATATCTCGCCAATCTTTCAGAGTAAAACTCAATTTTCCCTGATGGTGTATCTAAAGGATTACATTCGGGATCCTCATAGAAAGGTCTCATTCCCGGAGGAAATACTCTTAAATCCTTCCATTGGGGATGGAGCGGAACTAAGTAGTAGCTTTTCTCTTCTAGTTCTTCGAGGCTTATCAGCGTTGACGCACCACTCTCCTCCAGCATGGCTTTCTTCCATTCTTCTATGCTTTTTCCCTCTGTGAACTTTTCTAGGAGGTCGGGTTTTCCTATGGCTGGCCCTAGCTTTTCAGCTATCATACAGCATATTTCATAGTCGCTCTTCGACTCTCCGATGGGCTCTATGCATTTTTTACAAATCGCTATGAAATTAAATTGAGTATTTGCCTGCTGCGGTCCTATGGAGATATCTTCTTCTTCGATTGGTGTTGTGGCTGGTAGAATTATGTCTGCGAATGTGCAGTCGTTTTCAAGCCATGGGCTTTGAGCTAGGATGAACTCTATTTTTGGGCTTCTGTAGGCTTCTGCGAACATGAAGCCTCCATTCCAACATGTAAGGGTACAGTTTGTTGTCTTCCAAATCATACGTATCTCAGGAAAGCGTGAAGCAGGATAAGTGAACTTTCTCAACTGACATTCGGTTGAGCAAGAAAACATGCCATGGGTACACCAATTGGCTGGAGGTTTTAATATGGCATCTGGAAGCTTAGTTTTTATTATAACCTGCTTTAATGTTTCGTCAAGCTCCTTCTCAGTCATTGACAAGGCATAAGCGCTCCATTCACGCAATGTTTTGCGAGTGAACGGCATAAGTACAGGAAGATGTAACCATCGTGCAGCCCAAATATTTAGCTGTTGTATTCCTGGTTTTCCTATTCCTTGCATTGCTAGGAGGAGGATTTCTAGTCTTGCTGGTTCTGTTGCGTATGGTCCTCTTATGTAGGGTCCTCCCATCATGTGGGCTATTGAGGTTCTCTTTGAAGCCCAGAGTGTTGCAAGGGCTTTTATGGTTCTTGATGGTATGCCTGTTATTTCTTCAGCCCATTTTGGGGTTTTTGGGATGTTGTCTTCGTGGCCTAGAACGTAGTTTTTAAACTCTTCGAATCCTACGGTGTGTGTAGCCACGTATTCTTTATCGTATAGTTCTTCTTTTATCCATATGTAGGCTATTGCAAGCTGTAAGGCTGCGTCAGTGTTAGGCCTTATAGGTATCCATTTGTCAGCGTGAATTGCAGCCGCATAATTCAAATCTGGACAGATGAATATCTGTTTTATTCCAAGTTCGCTGAACCAGAAGCCAAGCCTACTCCAACCCTGATCAGCAAAACCCCAGTGGTTGGTTTCATAATCGCAACCCCAACACAAAAGAACCTCACAGTTTTCAGCCACATCGTGAATAACATTTAGGGTAGGCTGCAATCCATAAGGCTCGTTTCCCCATACGTGTTTTGCCCCCCACCACCATCCCTCCCAACTGTCAGGATTTCTCGTTACATATGTGAACCCTCCCAAATGTTTCAGCAGGTGGCATATTACTCCATGGGCGCCGTGCACACTTTTTGTTTGGCCATGCCCCTCAGAATGGGCGCATATAGCGTAAGGCCCGTAATTTTCCAGAATTCTCTTAATTTCTCCAACTATCAGTTTTATGGCTTCATCCCATGAAATCCTCACAAACCTGCTTAAACCCCTATTCTGAGGGTTTCTATTCCCTTCAGGATTCCAATCAACTCTTTTAAGGGGATACATAACCCGGTTAGGCGAATAAACAGAATTCCTATAAACAAGCCTCAGAGGAGGAATCAACTCTTTCATTAAGGGTTTGAAAACTTTTCCATGAGCTTTCCAACTCCAAGAGGGCAGCTCTTCAGGCCTATAATTCCAGTCAAATCGTAACGGCCTTATCCTTACAATTTTGTTTTTATTAAAATCTACGCGGCATAGGTCGCCACCACCGCTGAACCCGCCTAATGAAAGATTTTTAACGCAGCTTTTCCCGTCTGAAGAAGAATATTCTCCCCTTGAAGCTTTTTCTTTGTTTCCCATTATTGGTTTCCCAGTCAGCTGAAGTTTTCTAGTTTTCAAATAAGTCTTTATAAAATTTTCCGCCAAATTGGGAAGAGGAACGTTTTGATGTGATCTTGTTTTGGATAGGCCCTTGTGAAGCTGGAAGACAAGGAGAGAAAGTTAACTATGTTTATTTATGCTCTTATAAATCAGTGATTGCGACTATTGCACCTTAGATGTCGCCTGCGTTATATTATTGTTGGAGCGTTTAGTCTGGAGATTTCCTAGAGAGGCTTGAAATGTTCTACTTGTAGAGAGGTTGCCACAAGCTTTTGAAGGCGTGGAAGATGGGAGGGATGAACAAATCCTGTGCATTTAAAGAGAACTTTTAACGCTTTTCATGTAGCCTTCCAATTTTTTACGCGTGTTTCGCTTTTGTTCTGCGTTCATAAAGGAGGCTTCAAACGAGTTTTCTGCAAGTTTGTATATCTGGTTAACGCTGAGGTTTAAGGCTTTATAGACAGCTAGATAGTTTTCGTTTATGTAGCCTCCGAAATAGGCTGGATCGTCGGAGTTCACTGTTACCATTAACCCCCTGTCCATCATCTTCTTCAATGGGTGGTCCTCAAGCCTTTTAACAACTCCAAGCTTAAGGTTTGAAATTGGGCAGAGTGTTAATGGAATTTTTCTTCTAACCAGCTCTTTGACTAGGCTTTCATCTTC
>JAVZIQ010000062.1:0-9215 GCA_038871175.1 Bathyarchaeia archaeon
TACAGAGTTGACGACAAAAACATCTACCTTCCCAAGGGTTTAAAGCTGAAGTATAAGGGCGAGTTAAGGTGGCATGGCAAGCAGGGCAGGCTTGAAATAATCTACGACGATGCGGATGAAGTGTGGAGGGGTTTTATGGTGGTTAAAGTTGAGAAGCCTCCCATAAGAGGAGGCAGCAAACCCCTCTACATAGACCTAGGCGTAATAAACCTTGCGACATTATGGTTTAACGGCCTAAAACAGGCCATAGCGTATTCTGGAAGGGCGGTCCTGGCTGACTGGTGGTACTGGACAAAGCGCATAGCAAAGGAGCAGAGCAGGCTGGCGAAGGTGAACAGGGCTAAAACCTCAAGAAGGCTTAGAAGGCTTTACGCGCTTAGGCGGAGGCGCTTCAGGCATGCTGTAAACGCCATGATAAAAGCCATCGTTAAGGACGCATATGCGCTGGGCATATCGAAGATAGTGCTTGGAAAGCTTAAGGGCATAAGAGGAAACAGCCACAATTGTAAGGCAAACTCCATGATAAACAACTTCTGGAGCTTTAACTACGTAGTCGGGAGGTTTAAAGAGAAAGCAGAGGAACACGGGATAGAGGTCAAAGAAGAGAGCGAACGCGAAACGTCAAGCGTATGCCCAATATGCCGCTCAAGGAACACAGCCTCAAAGGGAAGGCTTTTCAAATGCTTAAGCTGCAGATTAGAAGCCCACAGGGACGCCGTAGGCGTGTTGAATATAGCTCGCCTCTATGGAGGCGAGGTTAACGGGGTGGTGGCACACCCCTTGCTTCTAAGGTGGAATGGGATGATGTGGAAGCCTAAAAGGGCAATGAACAACAGAGCCGATGAAAACCTTAGAAGCAAGAATCTCCCGGCTTCAGCCGTGGAGAGTGTCAAATGGCCGAGTGCGATGACAGGAATTTGAAGCCCAACTCATACGATAAGGTGAAGGAGCATGTAGAGACGCTATGCTGCATGGGCTTAATAAACCGCAGAGCCAAGGGCGTATGCATAGTTGGAGCCCCAGTAGAGGATCTAAGTCGCATCCTAACGACGATGCGGAGGGGCGAACATCTTGAAGGTTGCTGGTGAGGCTGAAGAAGCCCTTGGAAGCAGGGGGAGGATAAAGGTTTTAGAAGCGTTTTTAGCTGCCCAGAGGCGCGGTCATCCAGTTTCCATGTCGAAGCTGAAGGTGGCGACGGGCCTGAAGAATGTGGAGAGACATGTCGCAGTCCTCCTAAAACATGGATGGGTTGAGGTGGTTCAGACACCTGAGGGGAGAAGGTACAGGCTCATGGCATGCGGGAAGGTTGAGGCGCTGAAAAGGCTGTTTATGGAACTCAGCCGACCCCAAGCCAAGCGCATTACTTCTCGAACAACCTAAAGCCGTGCTTCAGCCTCCGAAGGGAAAAGGCTTTTTAAGGCTAACTCTGAGGGGAGTCTCTCTCCCCTTAGGTCCCCTACCTGCTTATATAGGATGCTTTGTTCAGCGGGAAACGATGATTGCAGAGGAGGAGCTGTTGAAGTACGCATTGACCTGCGCTGCCAAGGAAGCCGCCAAGCTCGCTCTCTGTTCCACGATGGCTCTGCAAAATCTGAGCAGGCTGGACTCCAGCTCTGAAAAGCTCGTTTACCTCTTCCTCTGCATGACCCAGCCTCAAACCTTCACTGGCATAAGGCGAACCCTCAGAATGGACAAGGCCACGCTTTCGAGGACTCTGAAGAGGCTGCAGGAAAAGGGCTTAGTAACAGTGAAGGACTTCCTTTATTGGACAGAATTCCATGAGCGGTGAACCTAGAAAAACAGGAGAAGCTTCAGAGACAAGAAGCTTCAGATACAAGACTCACGTATCCAACATATTACTTTCAGGTTCAAGGTTATGGTATTTGTGCTTAATGTGATCTTAAAGATAAGAAAGGAGCACATAGATAAGTTTATATATTCTATGGAAGTCTACATTAAAGTTGGTGATTTGGATGTCCCGCCTTCAAACGGTTGAGGGAAGGCGGGAAGAGCTTTGGACCCGAAGTAGCAAAGCCCGGCCGAAGCTCTATATTCGAGATAATTGAATTGGTGTTTAGTTTTGAACTTTTCTAACCTCGCATATGCATTCTTTGAAGGGTGGAAAACCCGAAATTGGATCCCATTTTCTGGGTATTAATTCGTTAACGTTTGCTTCAGTCCATCCGTGTAATATGTCTACAACTCCAGGAGGCATCATAGGCGTTATGTAGGCTTTAACTTCTATTTTGCCCCATGGAGAAGTAACATAAACGTCATCTCCATCTTCTATGCCTCTTTTAGCTGCGTCTCGGGGGTGAATGTTTACTATTGGATATGGCATAGACTTTACAATTATGTCTCGTCTGCTATGGGTGTAGTATGGGACTCTACAGCCTGTTATGAGTATTAATGGATACTCCTCGGTCGGTTCCATAGGCATCTTAAATTCAGGGAGGGGATTAAACCGATGCTCCTTGAGGATTGTGGAGTAAACTTCCACTTTTCCAGTGGGAGTTGGAAAGCCGGGTTTACCGTCAGCTCTAAGTTTGCCAACTTCAAATTTTTTATAAACCTCCGGTCCAGGGGGAGGCAATTCCACGCCTTCCTCCAAATTTTCTTCTAAGTGTTTTAAAGTTATTCCAAATTTTTTCAGTATATTATTGAGTCCTTCTTCAACGTTTCCATTCCAGAATTCTTTGCCATAGCCAAGCCTTACTCCTAAGTCGAAGGCTATTTGCCAATCCTCTCTACACTCACCGAGGGGAGGCAAAACTTTTCTGCCGTAAACCTTTCTGTCGAAGAAGGCGAATGGTGCTTTCCTTTCAAAGCATGTTGCGGCGGGTAGCACGATATCTACATAATCGTGTGTCCAGGGCCTGTAGAATATGTCTATGGCGACGGAGAATTCCAAGCTTCTAATGGCTTCTTGGTACTCATGGGTCTGAGGCCACATCATAGAGTTGACTCCCCACATGATCATGGCCTTCACCTTGCCGGACTTAACGTACTCAGGCAATTGATTAATTTGAACTTCAAATATGTAATTGGCCCAAACGGGGAAATATTTGAGGTCTAGCCTTTTATTTCGAATTATAGGAAGAACTTCATCCCTTCTGCAAAAATCTGAACTTCCAATGCTCCAGTTTGGAATTAAAGGATAAGTGGGTACCGTTATTCCTCCAGGGATATCTATACAACCTGTTAAAGCTATAAGTGAAAGTATTGCCCTATGGTTTTGAACTCCATTAGTGTTATGAGTTGTTCCAGAAGCGCTAAGCAGAAATGTTACAGGATTGTTCCTAGCTATCATGTGTGCAGCTTCTACGATATTATCAGAAGAAACCCACGTTATTTTTTCAGCCATTTCAGGAGTGAATTTATTTACATACTCCTTCAACTCCTCAAATCCGAAAACCCAATTTTCCACAAACTTCTTGTCGTAAAGCTCTTCTCTTATCATAACATTTATAATTGCTAATGCTAGGGCGCCATCAGTTGCAGGCCTCAGCTGCAAATGCAAGTCGGCAAGACATTCCACTGTAGGCGTTTTCCTAGGATCTACAACAACAAACTTAACTCCTCCTTCTTTAGCCTTCACAAGTCCATGCCATAATTCTGGATGAGACCATGCAGGATTGGATCCCCAAATAACACATAATTTTGACTTGGAAGTCGGAGGGCTGCCTAAAGTTGGAAACCCGAAAGTAAGCAGTTCTGCTAACTCAGCAGCCTTCCTGCATGTAGAACTTTCTGTTGCATAATTTGGCGAACCGAAGGTGTAGCACAACCTTTGAACAGCCGCTCGAGGCTCTTTAGGGTTGCCCACAAAGAAAACAACGGATTCAGAACCGTACTTCTCCCTAATTTCCCTAAGCTTAGAGGTTATTAGGATATAGGCTTCATCCCATGAAATTCTAACCCAATTTGGATTCCTCGAGTCTTTTGGCCTAGTTCTCTTGAGAGGATAAAGCAGCCTATTTTGATGATCATGAAGCTGTTGAGTGGCATAACCTTTGGTGCATAAGGGGGAGTTTGGAAAGTCGGGCCAATCGTCAACTTTGACCACCTTATTATTTTCAACGTAAAACCTCATACCGCACATAGGCATCTGATTGCAAGCATCACAAAACGTGTAATATCTATTTTCAACCATTCTAACCACATGCTAAAATGAAAATGGCATAGGTGTTAATAAACGCACTTCTAAAAATCTTCATAACCTTTACAGGGAAGAGGAGAACAAATTCAAAATTCTAGGGATTCCTCTTTCACATGCTGGTTGAAGCTTGCCTGTTAATTAACCTTTAAAGATAAGAAAAATTTTCATTAGACTGCAAAAGGGAAATAGCCTTGAAAATAAATGTCTTATTTCGGGAAGATACATGCGTGAGTTTCTTTTATACTCTCGTGTTGGAAGGACGGATTCCAATTGGTCTAATCTGCATGATGCGGGACGCTTAGACATAGTTTATGAATGTATATTGGCCAGCCTTTTCCTTTCTCATTCTATCAGAAAAGATGTGGTTTTCCATGCAATACTTAACGGTCCTCCAAACCCCCCATTACACATGGCGGTTGTTGGATCTGAGCTATATAATGTCAGGACTGATGTGCAAACGTGGGTTCAAATACTGAGGAAGGTTTTATCTGGAAAACATCATCCTGGCATAGGCTTGGAAAAGCTGAGTTTTGAGGCTTTTTTAAGAGCAAAAGTTGAGCTGGGTAGAAGTCAAATATACGTTTTAGAAGAGGGAGGAGAGGACATATCCAAAGTTGAGTTTGGAGGAAGCCCTGTTTTCGTCTTAGGAGACCATGTTGGTTTGCCTAAGAGGGTGGAGGCCTTTGCTTTGCGGTTTGGAAGGAAAATATCTTTAGGGAAAAAACCTTACTTGGCTGCAACATGCGTAACAATATTAAATTACATATTAGATAGAAGGGAAAGTCAGTAAATTGAGCGTTAGATTTTTATTTCTGTTTTTTCGGTTAAAATTTGTTATTAATGACCTTTAAGTTTCAAAATTGTTAGAGGTGACCTGCAACGGCGGCAATTAGAGAACTGCCCACAACCCCAGTATCAAAGTTTGAAAGGATAGGTGCTCACACTCACATTAAAGGTTTAGGGTTAGATGAAACCCTTAAGGCTGTTAAGATAAAAGATGGGATGGTTGGACAGGAAAAAGCGAGGGAAGCAGCAGGCCTCGTTGTGAAAATGATTAAAGAGGGAAAACTCAGTGGGAAATGTATAATTTTAGCAGGGCCTCCTGGAACAGGAAAGACAGCCATAGCTGTTGCCGTGTCAAAAGAGCTTGGAGAAAACGTTCCTTTCATCCAGATGAGTGGAAGTGAAATATACAGTGCTGAACGCAAGAAAACAGAGGTTCTAATAGAAGCCATAAGGAAATGCATAGGAATTGAAATCCATGAAATGCGAAAGGTCTATGAGGGGGAAGTTACGCTGATAGACATTCGAACAGCCTCCCACCCCTACAACCCATACCAAAAAGTGCCTGAAAGCGTTAGACTGACGTTAAAAACAAAGGATGAGGAGAAAACAATAGAGGCAGGAGCTTCAATAGCCCAACAGATAATTTCTGAGGGCATATCAGAGGGAAACGTTATACAAATAGACGCTGAAACTGGAAGGGTTGCCAACCTTGGATTATGCCTAGAAAGCCAAAAGGGTAAAACCTACGATGTTGACACGAGAAAGAAGATTCCAAGGCCAAACGGTAAAGTTTTAAAAGAGAAGGAGTTTGTCTACATGCTCACGTTGGCTAATTTAGATGAACTCAACGCTAGGCAACGTTCGGGCGGGTTATTCTCCATATTCTTCGGAGGCTCCGAATCCAAAGAGATAGACACGGAGGTTCGCATGGCAGTTGACCAGCAAGTTAAAGAGTGGGTCGACAGTGGAAAGGCATTCATATATCCAGGCGTGCTGTTCATAGACGATGCCCACCTACTAGACTTGGAGGCTTTCAGCTTCCTTGGAAGAGCCATGGAAAGCGAACTTGTCCCCATAATAATTCTAGCCACAAACCGCGGTGTAGCAAGAATACGAGGCACAGATATAAGAAGCCCCTTAGGCTTCCCGGTAGACCTAATAGACCGTTCAGTTATTATTGCAACACAACCCTACGATACGGAAAGCATAAAGGAGATCCTCAGAATTCGAGCTGCCGAAGAGAAAATAAAACTGGATAAAGAGGCTGTTGAAAAACTAGCCGAAGTAGGGGCGAAAAGCTCCATGAGATATGCAGTTCAGCTCCTAAGTCTTGCAGCTCAAAACGCCAAATCCTCCAACAGGGACAAAGTTACAATCGAAGATGTTCAACGTGTAGACGACCTCTTCATGGACGTGGGAGAAGCATCAGAATACCTAAGAAAGTATGAGGAAAGACTGCTTGTGCACTAACAATTAACCGTAAAAAGCATAAACGCTAAAGACGTTTAAATCGAAAAATTGAACCAGTTAAGGAATAGCGATAAATCATAAATCAATACCAGCTGCAAAAAGGAGGAAAAAGTAAACCTCCAGCAAAGATCTCTGCAAATTGTAATTAAAACAATTTTCCAAAAGCCAAATTCGCAGCAAAACCTAAAATCCACTAATTTTCAACAAGCAAGTAGGGGAAAATTTCACTGGAAATTCAGCCCAAAATTTAGATTTTAGAGATGAGAGAGAAAAAAGAGTAAAGGGTGTTTCATATAAGTTTTTCTTCAAAAGTCAAAATTTTCAATGTTAAAACCGCCCTCAATGAAAAACAAGGACTTTTTAAATGAAATATCCTAAGCGTAGCCCTTAAAGTGGGCTCTTTTTAAATTCTTTCCATAATCTACATTTTGATAAATATATCACCGAAGGGACAATTCCTAAAAGGTTATTAGGATTGATTCTCATTTCGGGAGCTTATAAGTGATTTCAAAACATAATTTTTAGCCTATCTCACTTTTTTCTGAATCTCATCTTTCAATTCCCATAGAATTACTAAGGCTTCACCTAAAGTTATGCCTAGCCTAACAGCCAGTTCATTAGGCGTTATCTCAGGCCTTTCGTTTAGTATAACATCCCTTGTGTAGGCCTTGTGATGGGGATACATTATCATAGCATGCACTGTTTCAACAAGTATGGGCCAAAGTCTATCCTCAACGTATTCCTCAGGCTTCATATATCATCCTTTAAAATAAAGCCTAATTTGCTATTTATTCTAAACTCTTACCGGCACCTAAACATTTTATTAGTCTGCGGCTCCATAGAAGAAGCATACATCAACGCTTGGATTCTGCTAATTTATTGGTTTGGACCGATCCTGAGATCTCAGCCATGTACCTAGGACAGTCTGGGGAACGTTTGCCAATATCGTTTACGCCAAGGGTTAACTCTTTTGCCCTAGCCCTTAAAAATTCGGCGACTTCAGTTTTTAGGCATTTACTCTTTTCCGCCTACTCTACTGTAAACTCGCAGTAATTATTAATTCGAACATAATCCGTAAAAACATGTCGAGCCTCCTATTCCATGGTAGCCTTTAGTTGTCACGCCCAGTTTAATAACATAAAGTTTATTTCCCTCGAAACGTTTAGGCTAAAAATTCAAGAGTTGATTAAGGGATATGCCTCTGATTAAAGCCGTTGTCTTTGACCTTGATGGGACAATTGTCAGCTTCAATATAGATTATAAAGCCGTGAGAGCCGAAGTTAGAAGTTTTCTCGTTAAAAACGGTGTGCCTGCGTCGGTTTTATCCTTGAACGACGGCATATTCGAAATGTTAAGGAAAGTGGAGATTTTCATGAAGAACTCAGGAAAGTCTGAGAAAGCTTTTAAGGAGATCCGTTGCAGTGTTTTATCCATAGCTGAAAAACACGAATTGGAGGCAGCTAAAAACACTAAATTGCATCTTGGCGTAAAAGAGGTTTTAGTGTCTCTAAAGAATATGAACTTGAAAATGGGCATATGTACAGTTAACTGTGAAAAATCAGCTCAATATGTTCTCAAAAGGTTTGGAATAGACCATTTCTTCGACGCTGTAGTTTCAAGGGACAACGTTAAGGAGGTTAAACCCGACGTTGAACATATTAAGGCCGTTTTAAGGGCTTTAAATATAGCTCCCCATGAAACCATAGTTGTTGGAGACAGCCCAGCGGACATGAAGTGTGCAAGGGAGGTTAAGGCTGTGGCTGTAGGGTTAACCACAGGAATCTCCACACCTAAAGAGCTTAAAGAAGCAGGAGCAAATTACATCATAACTTCAATAACAGACCTGCCCACACTAATAGAGCAAGTTAACAAAGCGTAATTTTAAAGGGAAGTCCCTTTTATGCTGCTCGCTGGACTATTAGAATTTATGAAATTCCGTTTCATCTTTTCTGCCATAATGTAAGGCTTTATTTTGCCTTGATATTTTAACGGAAAATCTAAGCTTATCTGCTAATTTCAAAAATTGCCTTTACAAGCTCCCCGTTTAAACGTTCAATTTTGAAGCCCTTTCTTTCACATATGCTTATCATTTTGAGGTTGTCAGAGCTTATGTAAGCATATATCTTTTCTAAACCCATATCTTTTCCTATGTCGATGGCATAGTCGGCGAGTTTTGACCCTAACCCTAATCCTTGCCATTGATCTCCTACAACCACGGCAAACTCGCCGCTTTTCATCCCGGGATCTGTTGTTATCATGTTTATGCCTACAATTTTTCTTTTTCCTTCCTCCTCTGTCTCTGCAACTATGGCTATTTCTCTGTCATAGTCTAGGTTGCAGTGTCTTGTTAAAGATTCATGGGGCAGCTCTCTGAACACTTGGAAGAACCGAAGCCTCATGGTTTCCTCTGAGAGGCAGCTGTAAAACTCGCTTAGTAATGTTTCATCTTCAGGCTTTATGGGACGTAGGGTGACGGAAACCCCGTTTTTCAAAACGTATTTTTCCACGTATTTTCTTGGGTAGGGAGAGACAACGAGATGTTCGTGGAGGTGGGGTTCTTTCATGACTGCCTCTGGGTCAATTACTATTCTTGCATCCACAGCCACAGCGCTTTTTTCATCTACTATAAGAGGATTTACCTCTATCTCTTTAATTTCAGGAAAATCTACGACTATCTGGGAAAATTTCACTAGTATTTCCTCGAGGAGTCTAAAATCCGGACGCAGACTAGTTTCGTTTGATACTTTATAAATTCTTGTTTTCTCTATGAGACGCCTTGCAAGCACCTGATTCAAAGGAG
>JAVZIQ010000063.1:0-8448 GCA_038871175.1 Bathyarchaeia archaeon
TTAAGGCTTGGTGCTGTGCCATTATTTCTTCGCATAATATTAGGTTGTCTGATGAGAGGCCTATCTCTGAAATTTTTGATGCTTCTGCCTTAGCCTTTATCAATGTTAGGGCTCTAAGCCTTTCGTCAGCGGCTTTTCCATGGCTTGCCATAACCTCGCGAACTTCGATTAATGCTGAAACGGGATAATGGATGCGCAGGCTTTTGGTTTCAATGTAAGCCTTCAGTATTCTGGAAACTATGTCGTAGTGTCTATCTTTAGGTTGGAAGGCGAAGAGAAACTCGGTTTCAACCATGAAGTTCTCATTCATTTAGGAGACTTCCTTCAAAAGCTGCTTCTCAGCTTTCTCCCGCTCTTCCCTGCTAAAGGTTATGTCGCCTAAAAGCTCCGCAAGGGCCTCATCAACCCTCTCAGGTATTGGAATTAAAACTATGTAGGGAGGCCTAGCTAACAAATAAACCTTCTGCCCAACCCTTAAAGGAGTTTTTCTACGCACACTGCTGGCAATCGTCACACGATACTTAGGACCCACTTCAACAATAGCCATTCACCACACCGTACTTAAGGTGGAACTTTAATAATATAAGTGTTACTTTTTCCTAAAAAGTGACGCAAATTGCGAAAATATAACACAAAATTACTTATTCTACAATTTTTAGAGGACATTTTCGTGGTTGTATGGGAAAAGAAAATGGTGCGCAATGAATCAGCGCTGATTTTAGTAGGGGTTCTGCGCGTCGTCAGGCAATAAAAGATGAAACGCTTCCCACTTTAATCTTTAAAACTCATTTAGCCTCCATGATTCCAAGAAACTCGCTTACTGATAATATCCGAGTTTTCTTATAAACGCCTATTTTGAGCAGATGCTTATCTCCGCTGACTATATAATCTGCACCTGACGCCAGCGCACACTCGATAAACTTATCATCGGCCGGATGCTCCACAACAACGCTAACGCGGTTAGCAACCTTAACCTTAACGAACTTAACAACTTTGAGCAAAGCTTCAATCATGTTTTTATGACGCAAACCTGCAGCTTGATACACCTTTCTAAGCTTTGGGTAGTTCAAAACCTGGCTGATTTCCCCAACAATTTCTTCAGACACTATAATGAGGACTTTACCGTCTTCAGCCAATTTTATAATTTCGGCAGGTTTTCCTCCCCAAAGTAGAGCGGAAACCCAAACGTTAACGTCAAGAACTACTCTGGGCACGCGCTTCTTCGATGAAGGCACTGATATCTTCCTCTGAAAGCCCCAGCTGCCGAACCTTGCTCCAAACAGGCTTCATAGCCTCTTCAAAGGATTTATCTAATATCTTCTTTAGGATCACTGTGTCATCGATGGCTATGGCTAAGATTTTTTCGCCTTTCTTTAGGCTAGCTGCTTTGCGCACGTTAGCAGGGATGACTATTTGGCCTTTAGAGGAAACCTTGGTTGTTGAAGCTTCAACCACGCTCTCACCGCAAAAAGTAAGAACGTTCTTACTTAAAACCTTAACGCAAACTCAAATGTTGCAACAAAGCGCATGGCAATTGCCACAACAATAGAGTCCTTAAAAGGCTCTACCAAAGGATGATGTTGTCAAGCTTATAAATAGCGCACTCATCTGTTCCATTTCTCTTAGAGACGTATAAGGAAAGTCTCCAAATTCCTGCTTTTTCTTGTAGTCCCAGACCCCCAGTATGACTAAAAACTCAAATGTTCCATGAATATGATGCCTTACACTCTAAGACTGTAAGGCGTATGATGCTTCAAAATTCCAGTCTTGAAATGTAGGGAATCCTTAACGAATCACTTCTCATAGTATGAGCTTAAACTCTTTAGTAGTCATATATTCAATGGCAGCCTCATTGTAAACTTTAGGGACTTCTTTAGCAGCCTTTTTTAAACAAGCTTATTCAATTCGCAGTTATGGTCGATTATTCGCAGTTATGGTCGATTATTGCGCTTTTAAAGGTTAAAAGCTTCTTCATTAACTTCTTCTTTAACTCTTCAGAGAACTTGCTAATCCACATTCTCCTTATACCATGAGAAACCGTCTAACGGAAACTTATAGCCTAAGCCGCGGGATTTTAGGTTTTAAATTTTGAGTTTCTAAGAGTCTATTCTTTTTAGCCCTTTTATGGTGTGTATCTTTCTTTTAGCAGATTTATTCATGCCGTTTCATGATGGCAAAGTAACTGCACAAACTTTCAAGGGTTTTCTACTCCAACGGCTACGCCAAACTTGATGAGTCTCTGCAGGATGCTGGAATAAGGATTTATCCAGAAGCCTACATCTCCATGGTAAGCTTCTTCTTCATCCTCTCAATAATAGCGATAATTCCAGTAATATTGTTGACTGGGCTTTATCCCCTAGCCCTAACGCCGCTTATCGTTATACTTTTAGGGTGGGCTGTTCCTAAAATTCAGGCTCGGGATAGGGCTGCAAAGCTTGACATGGAGGTGCCCTTTGCAGGAGCCTACATAAGCGTCATGTCCACTGGAGGCCTATCGCCTTACTCAAGCCTTAGAAGGCTTAAGAAGTGCCCCCTCCTCCCAAACATTTCGAAAACAGTGAAACAGGTTGAAGTTGATGTTCAGCTTAAAGGCATGGATCCAGTTACAGCCATGGAAAAGTCAGCTGAACATCTTCCCTCAAAAGATTACAGAGACCTGTTAATGGGGTATGCCCACACATTAAGAACAGGCGGCGACGTGATCCATTATTTGTTAATCCGAACAGAAACAATGTTTAGAGATTTAGCTGCAAAGGTTAAAGCCTTTGGAGAAAGGGCTGCAATGCTTATGGAATCCTACATAGCCATAGTTATCCTTTCAACTTTAAGCCTAAGCATAATATTCATGACGGCCATAGCCTTCTCCGAATTCTGGCAAGGCGGATTCACAGCTGAAACCTATCTGCTCTACTCATATTTACTGGTTCCAGCAATCTCCATAGCCTTCATATACCTAACAGACCTTTCAAGCTTTCAAGAACCCATATATGAAAAGGGACCATACAAGGTTTTCCTAGCCACAACGCCTCTAATGGTTTTTCTTCTTCTAACAATGTTTTTCCCATTCCTCCTTCCAGAGCTGGCTGCTACGCCCTTCACAAAGCCCTTCACAAACTTCATAACCTTCCTCAGAACAAACCTAGGCCTTGAAAAAGGCTTCGAGGCAGCATTAGGCCTAGGCCTATCCCTCATAATAGGAACCGTACCCGCAGCCATAGCCCACAGCCACTACACCCGAAAGGGAAAAGACATAGTTCACGATGTGACAAACTTTTTAAGAGACCTGACAGAGGCAAGAAAAACAGGAGCCTCCCCGGAAAACTGCATACAGAACCTTTCAAGAAGAACCTATGGAAAATTTGGAAAACACCTCAGAGTGGCAGCCCGCCAAATAAAATGGGGACTACCCTTCAAAGTAATCTATGAAACATTCAAAGACAAAATCAAGTCATGGCTTGCACTAATAAACATATACCTACTAGTAGACGCCATAGAAGTCGGAGGAGGAAGCCCAGAAACCCTAGAAACCCTAACAAGATTCAGCGAAATGCTTTCATCCCTGGAAAAAGAGAAAAAAGCCATGCTTAGACCTCTCCTAATAATGCCCTACATAGGAGCAGGAATCCTCCTCTTCTCAACCGTAATATTCCTCGGATTCATGCGCTTCGTCCTATACTCCTTCGCACGCCAAGCCGTACCCTACGCCCAATTCGTAACCCTAATGCTTCCACCACTAATGCTACAAGCCTACCTAACAGGACTGGTAACAGGAAAAATAAGCTCAGGAGTACTATCAACAGGATTCAAACACGCAGTAATCCTCGTAGCAGTAGCTGTAGTTCTAATGCTGTTAATGAACTACTTCACAATGCCCTTCACATGGTGAAAAAAGTGGGGCCAGCGGGAGACAATGGCAAAAAAATTCATGGGATCTCGCCGGTAATAACCACCATAATATTATCGGCAACACTTCTAGTGATACTAGCCATAGCATCTTTTGCTGCAGCCAACCTTTTGGAACTTCAAGTCGCAAGCGCTGATTTTGAACAGGCCAAAACGAACATGCTTCTACTTGACGATGTCATACAAGAGGTTGCTTTAAGACGCAAATCAGGAGGATACGTGGAATTTAATCAACGAAGCGGAGGAATAAACATAATCACTACAATGGAAACACTTAAAATAACAGATCAATTTGATGCAACACTATACGAATCTCCGCCTTTGGTTATTTTTGTTTATCGCGGCGGAAGCAAAGTTGCAGGTGCAGATTCACGCTTAAAAGGATGTGATGTTCGCTATGTTCCCTACGTTTTTAATATTACAAATCGTACAGATTCTATAAGCTATTTGAGGATAGAAACCGGCAACGGCCTACAAATAAAATTAGATTACAACAGAGTCAGAGTTGCAAACAGTGGTCTTATTATTGTAAATGAAAAGAAAGTTAACGTCACAGAGATAACCTTCATCCGACTAATTACTGGAACTATCAGCGGCAAAGGAACAGAAACTATAACCGTAAATGTTCAAAACTTTGATGCGACAACATTTGCTAAGGAATATCCAACAAACAATCTTACAATCAATGTTAAGGTTGGCAGCAATGAGGATTATCTAAAACTCATTTCTAGCCACGAAGTAGAAGCCACCATAGTGTTATTCACTGAAATTGTCATTAAAATTTCCATAGAATAGAGATGAAAACAATGATTGCAGAAAAAGTGTTGAAAAACTTCGGCAAATACAGAAGCCACAGCGGCATATCCTCAGTGACTACTACCATAATAATAACAGGAACGCTGCTGATATTATTGGTTATAGCATCCTTCGTTGGAACAAATCTGCTAGAACTATATATGGCAGACACAGAATTTGAACAGGCTAAAACGAACATGATCCTCCTAGACAAGGTAATACAAGACGTGGCCCTAAGGCAGGGGGCAGGTGGCTACGTACAATTTAACCAACGAAGCGGCGGAATAGGCATAATTCAAACCGACGAAAAACTAAGGATATTTGTAACGACCGCGTTAATTCTCCGACCCAACGGCGACGTTGAAATTGGATGGGGTAGATTTGGCGGAAATGAACCCCATTATAGTTTGACAAGAGACCAAGATGATTCCACAGGTATTATAAGTTCCAAAGTTGGAGATAAGGATATATTAAATATAGATGATCCCCCTCAACTTGCAAAAATCACCAGTGTCACCGTATACATCAAGGCGTTGGCAAAGGGCTCCGATGTGGAAGAGGAAAAGGTAGCAATACTTTGGAAACTTTCAGGCGTTGAAGTTTCCTCGAGCCCTTTTACAATTAGCCGAGTGTCGTACGCCGTGTATTCTGATACAAGAACAAAGAATCCTCTTGGCGAATATTGGAACTGGACAAACCTAAAGGATTTACAAGTTGGTGTAGTTGTCAAACTTTTGAAGCAAGGTAAAGAAGAGATTCGGGCCAGCGAATTATGGGTCGAAGTTAATTATGTTCCAGAACCAAATAGTGAGTCCAAACGTTATGAGTCAAAACCTTTATTCACCCTTATTTATCGTGGCGGGAGCAGGTTTTCTGGGACGGATGTTCTTTTAAAAGGCGACAGATACCTGATTGTTGATGGCGAACGTTCGTTAGGTTATTTAAGGGTTGAGACAGACGAAGGGGTTCAGATTAAACTCGATTACAACAGAGTTAGAATTACGCAAAGTGATATGTTGAAAATCGGTGAAGAAACAGTGAATTTCGTTGCAATTGCCTTAATACAAGTGGAAAGACCTGAAAAACCTGACAGTGTAACAATCGAAGAATCTGGGACGTTAAACGTTAAAGTTCAAAATATAAACATTAAAACATCTAATTATACTTATCCATATGGAGGCGTTAACGTAATAGTCCAGTTAAGCTCTAATCCTGAAATCTATGAATACCGTTATTTCTCATCGCCAATGCCTAAAACCATTGTTTTACTCGCTGAAATCATTGTCCAAATTTCCATGGGGTGAAGAGGAAATATGGATGTTCCCATAAAACATGTGATTGGAACTATCGCCCTAATAGGCTTAGTGATAGCTGTTGGTCTATCCTATAGCATAATTACATCTTACATGGAAGCAGAGGTAATAAAGAAGCAGTTGGAACAGATTTCAGAACACGTTGCACTAAACCTGGTGGAAATTGTAAGTTTAGTTAATTTTGCAAATTTCGTGAAGGATAGGCCTATGATGAAAATTCTTGATTTGCCATCAGACTTAGGCGGGAAAGCCTACATTATAAAACTTGTCAAGGTTGAGGGAACTAATCAAATTAAGGGACATTATGTTCAAGCACAGCTTGCCACAAGAGAAGATGTTTACGCACGTTCATCCCTACCGTTAAATGCCACTCAAAGTCAAATCGTGCTTATTACGGACACTACTGGAAAATTGCCAGTTACAGGGGAGGATAAAATAATAGAATATTCAGGTTCTGTTTACGGAGGAACACAGGAAATAAGAGATAACACAGGCCTAGTGGTAGAGCAAAGATATGTCGTTGTTTGGGGTTTAAAGGTTAACGCCACGCTAACATTAGCTGGAATAGGCGTATGGAAACTTGAGGGAGGGTGACAAATGCATTTTTATGAATACCTTTTCACATCCCTAATAATCATAATTATGCTAGTGGCCGCCTCAACCATGGTTGCGACCTTTCCAGAGACATCAAGCGATGTTTCGGAAAGAGAGCAACTTAAAGAGGTCGCCCAAAAGATCATGACGCAGCTTCTTGTTAACTGTGGAGAACCTCCAGACTGGGGCAGCAACATCAACATCCATTCAAGCGATATAACAATGTTTGGACTTGCCGCCTACAGCTATACCACAAGAGAAGCATACACGCTTGACCCTGACAAGGTTTCACGATTAAACAAATTCCTCCAGAATATTAAACCTACACTATACATTCAACCACAACAAGTTGCAACCCTACTTAACTTAGGCAACGATTATGGCTTCAAAATCGAATTTTATCCATCGCTAAACGTAACTGTAAATTTGGAAAACAGCCAAGTCAAAGTTAAAGTAACATCAAATTACGATGCGCTTCCTATCGTAAACGCAAACATAGTTGCCAAACTATATTACTACGACGCAAGCATGCAAACAATTAAGAATAACGTCTTAGAAAGTAAGGCCACAGATTATACTGGAGAATGCATCCTAGACTTTCAAGAGGCAACGGACAATAAAGTCTTAATCCTCATTATTAACTATCATGGTATTAAAATAACAAAGGTTGTCATGTCTGAAAATGTTATGAAGGCATGCCTCCTTGGCGATTATATGTTTCTACCAGAATACTCCATATCTGAGGACAGCAGCGTCGTCGAGGTTTACATTATAGAGGACGGGGAGGGAAAATCTAAAATCAAAGATATTGCGTATACCGTGAAGGCTAAGGATGGAGGATATATTCCATCTTACATAGAACCCTCCACGAAGGCTATATTGGCTGTTTCCGGCAACACTTTAATATGTGCTACGAAAGAGATGCCTAAAAGTTATGCTACCATCGACGAAGACTTTTCTATCCCATTTGCTTACTCGCTTGAAAGAACGGTTGTGATAGACAACTCTCTCTGGATTATAAGGCTGTATGTTTGGAGGATGTCATGGTGATTCTCTCAAAATTCTTTAAAGCATATAAAGGACAATCAAGAATTCTCGAGGCAGTCATAGCAGCTGCAATAATATTCCTAGTCTTCTCAGTTTCATTATTCTTCGTTAAATCCTCTGATGTGAAAGTACTTCCCGAAAGAGCTGACCTGGATCGAATTGGCTATAACATTCTACATGAACTTTCAGAGTCAGGAACCATTGAAGAAACTATTGAAAACAATCCTCTAGGAAGCCCGGAAAGCCATCTTAAAGTTTTACTTCAACGGTTGCTTCCATTTTCAACATATTTTAACCTAACAGTTTATGAAGCCTTTAACAATAATGTAGGCAAGGCTTGGGTTCCACCCAAAGCTATAGTTATCGTAAGCAATGCCACACCAGAGGTTTTTACTAATTCATTAGAGGTCTCTTCAACAAGTATGATTTACACTTCGAAAAAAGGTAACATTTATTTCATATCACTTGCTTTATCAAGAGGTGGAGAAGGGTGAAAATAAAACATTCCAATCAACTAAAGATATCTTCAGCCGAAAATAAGGTTAGAAAAAATAATCGAGGACAATTTGCCATCATTGCGGCTATTCTGATAGCCATTCTAACTTTATCAATAACCTTTTCAGTTCACCAGCTAAATCTCAGCAGGCAGGAGTTAAGATACAAGCCTGTTAAAGAACTGGTTCTTGGGATAACAAGCGATTTAGACCGTTGCCTAATACATGCTCTTAGCAAAGCAAGCAAGGAGTATAACGATTCATGGTCTCAAAACCCTAAAACAGCGGATGATTACATGGCT
>JAVZIQ010000064.1:0-8194 GCA_038871175.1 Bathyarchaeia archaeon
AAAAGCTTATATGCATATAATCTGTTTTTGTGTGGAACAGAGTTGGTTGAGCGAGTTTATTTGGACACAAATGTCTATTGCAGACCTTTTGATAATCAAAGTGATAGGCGAATTCGGATGGAATCAAATGCTTTTATGAAGATTGCTGATGTGGCTTTACGTGGTAAAATAGTTATCGTAAGTTCGGATTATGTAAAATTTGAAGTTGAGAAAATTCTAGATCAGTTAAAGAGAAAAGATGTAAGGGGTTTTGAAAGAACTCTAGCTTCGGTAAATGTAGCTAGCGCTAAGCGGGTAATTTCTTTAGCGAGAAGATTTTCTGCCAGATGTGGCTTAAATTCCTTGGATGCATTACACGTTTCTTCTGCTTGCATTGGAAAGGCTGACTGCTTTTTGACATGTGACGATGAAATTCTAGAAAAGGGTCGATGTATCGAAGAACTGGCAACTGAAGAGGGATATAAGTTAAAAGTAAGAAATCCCATTAACTATTTAAAGAAAAGCATAGGGTGAGAAAATGACCGAGACTCAAATAGCAACTGTAGAAGTGCCCTTTGAAGCGCTCGTAAAAGAGCTCGGAGCAAAAAGGGCTATAAAATTCCTAAGTGAAATTAGACAGAAATACGGCGACTCTGTAGTAGAACTCAAAAGAGCCACAGAGAAACTTACAATAGAGCAAATTGAAAAAGAGATTACTCAATTGAAAAAGGAAGGTAGAATATAAAACTGCGCATCACAGCACGCGAATTTAACAATTAAACATTTTCTTTAAACTTGCATAATAAAATATTTTGCCGATAAATTTATGCCGAAATCCCACCCCGCATCTTATGCTTTTCTTCTAAATAGTTCTAAACGCTATCGAATGTTACGTATTCGAAGCCTGCCTTTATTAGGGCGCAAGCCTCTTTGACGTTTTTGCAACCTTTGAGTTGTATTCTTGTTTGTCTTTAAAAAGCTCTTCAGCTGATGTTATGTAAATCAATGTGTTGCCGATGTTTTTATGGCCAAGAATTTGTTTGACGTGGAGGGTGTATTTTGTTATGTGGTATTCCATAGTAGCTTTCCAGTGAGGGAAGGTTTTGAAGGTTATTTGTAGTATTCTTGGGTTTTTAGTTTGTGGGCTATTCTTTTTCTTTGCTGGAAGGAGTGGTCGTTGTGATGGTCTAAACGCATGCCTGGAGCTAAGAATATTCTGTTTCCATATTTTCTTGTGATGTTTTTAAGCATTGCTGCGAGTTTGGCGCTTATGTGGAATATTCTCGGGCTTGATCCCTTTTCTGGAGTTATGAGAACGGTTCGTGTGGCAGCGTCTACATCTGTCCATTGGAGTTGCCATGCTTCTCCTGGTCGCATGCCTGTTTCTTTAAGTAGTTGGAGGAAGCAGGCCATTCTTGGGCTGCAGCCTGCTATGAGTTGGTCGATTTCTGACTTCTGAAGTATGAAAGGCAGTTTCTGTATGCCCTTGTAAAGTGGGTGTTCCCAAGTTTTTCCATGCATTTCGAGGAATGTCGTGTATGCGTCGCAAGCGTTTGATTTTCTTCCTTCGCACTAAGGCTGTGATGCAATTACTCTTTTAACTTCTTCTGGATCGCTTAAATCTGCGCCGAGATCCAGTAGCCTTTTTATGAGTTTTAATCTGCCTTTGCTTGCAAAACTTTCCTCTCAATGTTTCTCCGTTCAGAGCAGCTAAATGTACGGTGCATCTGCTCAAAGCAGTCGTGACAGCGTCTTAGAACATCACCGCTGGCAGGATCTTTAACCATATGTTCGACGGCGAATCTTCCGCAAAGTTCACATTTTTCAGCTGGATGAATCTTGCCTCACAAAAATAGGCGTTTTTCTCTCGGAATATCTGAAAATCCGAAATGTTTTTGGCTTTTTTCGGTTGAGAAGCTTGAATCAACCTTAAAGGGCGTCTCTGCAACTCGGCAGTTGGGGGTAAAGTTTTTCCACAAATTTTCGGAGGCTAAAAAACCGTTATTCTCACCGCTTTCTCTGTTTTCAGCTTTGTATCCTAATTTTCCTCTGAAAGAAGCTTGATTCTCAAAGTTTAAAATTTGGAAAACCATACCCTTCTGTTGCAGAGTTGCGGTGATGCCATTTAGGAATGGTTCAAGGCTTTTTCGCCAAAAAGAGTCATATTAGCTTGGATTTTCCAATATTCCGAGAGGATTAGGCTCCTTTTGCAATAGTTCGTATGTGTATGGTTTAACGTTAACATTTTCCCTCACATAATCTGTTTTAGCCAGAGACTTTAAGGCTCTTGCAGCCGTGTCCGTTGATATACCCACCGGGAAAATAGCAATAGACATCGCCGGGCTAATCATGCTTGTAACCTTATCTCACGGCATTGTTGAAGCATATGGAATATACACATCAATAAACAAGATGTGTAGGCCTATTAGGTGATGGCTGAGTTGGCGTTTTAGCTTCTTGAAAACCCTTTCTACACATAGCCTTTTATGATAAGCCCTAACAAGCCGTTTAGGCCCTGAAACCCTGAACTTGACATCCACTCGTAGGGATTTTCTAGGCTCATGCTTGTGGCATGTTGGTATGGCTGTTTCGGCTCCAAACTTCTCCAGCGTCCACTGCCTAAGCATTGTAGAATCGTACTGCCTATCCGCAGCTACAACCCTAAAACAGACCCCGGTTTTTGAGGCTCCCTCAAGCAATGGCTTATAGAATAGCTTATCGTTTCTGCTTATGGGTTGGACTGTGAAGGCTAATGGAACATCGCCCTCAACACATGCCAAATGAACCCTATACCCTAAAATGTAGGTTCTTCCAGCCCCATCCAACATCCGCATCAGGATCCGACTTGCCTTTCTCAGCTTCTCTGGCGCTGTAAGCCTTAAAGGCTGTTGAGTCAATGGCTAAGGCGGTGCCTCTAACCGCGCCTAAGGCTACGGCCTGTCCAACCACGAAATTAAAGGCTTTCTTGAACGTTTCCTCTTTGAAGCGGTCACGCCTAAAATATGTGAAGCAGCCTCTGCTAGGCGTTTTACGCCTAAAACCGCAAACACGCCTATAATACCTGCACATAGCCAGCTTTTCAGCTAAAACCCTCTCTGAGGGAATGCGCATGAAACGCTGAAGCATCAAAGCTTTTATTACTGCTTCTGGACTGTAATAGGGTCTGCCTGGCCCTGAATCGTGGTATGGCTCATTAAGCAAGCCCCAAATAGGCTTAAAGTCTAAGGAATCGAACAGTTTCAGCAAACGCTTATGTTCAACCCACACAACCCATCAAGAAACTAGAAAAACAGTCAAAAATTAAAACAAAACTAATTTTTTGTCAGTCATGTGCGCAAAAAATTAAGTTAAATTAACAATCTTGGTTTGTTCGAGATATAAAAGCTAGGAACACAAAATATAACCTCAGTGATCAATATCGGATGTATCCAAGGCTCTTTGTTGCAACAAAACACTGGGCGATTGTTGCAACTATTGAGCATACTACTTTGGTTTGCGTGTTTGATGTGAATATTTAGGCTCATTAGTCTCAACTATTGCTGCGCGCTTAGTTGCGACTATGAAGCGGTCTTAAGATATGGCTATTTTGTTGGTTTATTTTTGTGATTCAAAGACAAACAATCCAGTGATCTTGTTCGTTTTAAAATTAAATTGAAAATGAAATTGCTTTTGCCTTTTTCTCGAAACGTTTCTATTAAACGTTACGTACAGGAAACTTCTGGAATTTTTGCTAGTCGCTTTAGCTTATGTCTTAATAGGATGCTATTCCGAATGGGTATACGTTGACTGGTTGGGGCAATAGCTTGAAATTTTCGTCCCTTGTTTATAGCATCATGAGGCGTGCTATATTTTTATTTACCCATAATTTTAAGCTTTTAAATGGTATATGAGATTGTTTTGGAGGAAGCTTGATGAAAGTTGTGCCTCGAAGTAGAAATGTGTATAATTTTAGTCCGAAAAACAATCCGGTGGAACATGTTCTTCCAGGAGAGGTTATCCTAGTAGAGACAGAGGATGCTTTAGGGGGACAGGTTAGAAGGGAAAGCGATCTTCTAGATAATATAGATTGGTCTAGGGTGAATGGAGCTACAGGACCAATATTTATTGAGGGCGCCGAAGCTGGAGACACCCTTTTAGTGGATATATTAGATGTGAAAATAGAGGATCATGGAGTTATAGTTGTTGTTCCTAAGAACGGGGTGCTTAGCTCAAAAAACTTCAATTCAAGCGTTAAAATCGTGGAAATAAGGGATGGATTTGCAATATTTGATCAGAAAGTCCGTGTTAAAACTAGACCAATGATAGGGACCATAGGGGTCAGCCCTGAAGAAGGCGAAATGCCTACGGGATCTTTAGGTAGACATGGGGGAAACATGGACGTTAAAAACTTGACAGCGGGAACAAGACTTTATCTGCCTGTATTTACGGATGGGGGACTCTTCGCAGCAGGGGATCTCCACGCGTTGCAGGCTGACGGGGAATTATGCGTCTCATCCGTTGAAGTTGCTGGAGAAGTGCTTCTACGCTTCAGCCTCATAAAAAATAAAACTCCAGAATGGCCTATTCTTGAAACCCATGGCACATTTGAAATACTTGCATGCGGCGAAAGCCTAAATGAAGCCGCCATCTCAGCCGCAGAGTCAGCTGTTAACGCACTTATGCGGGAATATGGATGGAATTTTGAAAAAGCCTACATGTTCGAAAGCCTCGCCGTAGACCTGGAAATTAACCAGGCAGTAGATCCTAAGAAAGGCGTTAGAGCAGTCATACCCAAGGAATACATAACCC
This sequence comes from Bathyarchaeia archaeon, assembly GCA_038871175.1. Taxonomy (GTDB): domain Archaea; phylum Thermoproteota; class Bathyarchaeia; order Bathyarchaeales; family Bathycorpusculaceae; genus JAVZIQ01. The sequence goes on from JAVZIQ010000064.1 coordinate 4,768, forward strand.
TAACAAGCCTTATCAAATAATAAAAAAGCTGTCACCCTAATCTCCATGCTAATTAATTGCTGACCGCAATTTTATTTGTTAGAATGTATAGAGAATTGTAGTGGATGGCTTGGATTTGAACGAGATAGTTGGAATGGTTGAGGGGATTCTAGTTGAGAAGTTGGCTGACCTCGAAGAGGATGAAAGGGATGCATGCGTCAGGTTGTGGAGGTTTTTCGCTGAGAATAGAGGGGTTATGGGAAATCCTGAAGGCTGGGCTGCAGGCGTTTAATATGTTTACTGTAAGATGGTCTTCAGGGAAGGTGTCTCCATGGGAAGTGTTGAAAAGTTGTTTAACGTTTCGAAGAGTACAATTGCGAGGAAAAGTATGGAAATCCGAAAGCTTTTAAAAATAAAACCTTATGATGAAAGGTTCACTCCTGCAAGAATTATTGAGGAGAGCCCTATAAAGAAGTTCGAAAACTATGTGAGGCAAGCCATTGTTGGCGTTAAAGGTTTTTTCGAAGTCAAGGAGAAGGGGATGGACGGGGTTTTTCTCGTAGATTTAAGTGATGGGAGGGAATACTTCGCTATGGAAAGAGCTGCCCTCCCGAAGCTAAGGGCTGGACAAGTCTTATGCGCAACAATATTTCCCAGAGGCGAGGCCTACGTATTCTCAGGGGTTGTAAAAATTTTAGACCCGGAAGATAAGAGGCAGAGGGCGTTTATTGAGTCGGTTAAGGATTACTACTCAGGCAGATACGTGGAAAAGGCTGTGGAAATTCAGAGGGAGCTCTGCAAAGCATGCATGGAATACTTCGGCAGAACAGACCCTGTCTTCGCAGATGCAAGGATAGCTGAAGAGGCTCTTAACAAATTCATGAAGTGGTTCAGCTGCGAAAGAAAACTTAGCAAGGAGGGAAAAACCCCTCTGGAACTCCAGATGGAAGAAAATAGACCACTGCCTGAAATTCCGAAAATGAAATTTCCACCAGAACTCCTAGAGGCTGGAGAGGTAGGCGTCGTATTCGACGAAGAGGCAGGCATACTTATCCTCCCACACTACGGACAAGTGAAAGAGCTTTTTGAAGGAAACTATGAAAAGGTTCCAAACCGAAAGAGCTTGGTGAGAAGCCTCGTCTTCGAAGAAGAATTCATTCCCTCATTCCTCCTTAAAAGGCTTATAAAAAAGAACAGAAAACAAGCCGTTAAGGTTTTTGCATCAACATTCAAGCATGTTAAATCCCTCCGCGACATATTCAACCTCCTCAAAAAACAAAGGACAGACTGGAACGAAAAGCCAAAGCCAACAATAATCCCCATAGCACTTTAAAAGCAGAAAAAGCTGGAGACAAAAATAGAAGCAAAACCTAACCATGAAAAATAGGTATACTCCCTTACAAGATAAAATGAAAAGAAACTTCATGGAAACGGATCACACCAAGATAAAAATGGGATCCCAGATTCTTTCGCAAAAGACTATCGTTAAGATTACAAAATTAAATTAGAGAGTATTATTTACGAAATGAAGACCTAAACATACTGAACATGATAAATTACTAAATTCCTCAATTATTTTATGCATATGTTTCGTTCCGAACTTAAATTCATAAAAAGGAGGATAATGAAGGTATCTTTCCAAGCCAAGATTAGCTTACTATGTAGTCAATAATGTATGGATTCGAAAGGCGGATAGTCTACTATGAAAAGTAATTCTGTGTAATATGAGTGTTCATAACCCGTTTGGCTGGCCATTACAAAATACTGCTGGGCCACTTTGCCCCTGGTGTATTAACAACGTATATTCAGTTCCCATCTTTCTTCAGTTGCATTCTTCAGCTTCATTGGGTTTATCTGATGCAGTGCTTTTGTTGTTTTCTTTTGGGTGATTTTGTCTCTATGATCTTTACTTTCATGAAGGACTCCATAATGGCTGGCGTTTTTGACCGATAAAGCCTTTTTTTATTTGTGTTTATTTATCTGGCCTCCTGCTAGACTTCTCACTGCAAGATTTGAAATAGGGCATAGTATTTCACATTTTGGGTTTTGGCAGGCTTCAGAATTCTTTATTTATGTAGACTCGTATAGAGATTTGTGTCTGTTTAGCTGTGGAAGTGGAGGGATGAAAGCTTCAATTGTTTTAACGTCTTTCGGCGTTTTCGCTTTTGATGATGAGAACAGGCTTTTGTCTTATGTTTGTTTTCCTAAAAGCTTTGAGGAGGCGGCTAAAAAAATTTCGGAGGCTGAGTCTGGAAAGCTTTTCAGGGAAGCCTCAGATTTGGTTGAGCGGTTGAAGGGTTTAGGTTACAAGAGTTTTAGTTTTGAAAATGAGGGTTTGGCTGCTGAGGTTAGGGAAAAGCTTGGGGTTGAATGTCATTTTTCAAGGGCTTCTTCTGCCGGTGAACTTTTGCGTTCAAAATTGGCTGATTTTGCTGTTAAAGTAGGCTTTGTGAAGGATTATGAAGAGTTTAACGGTTGGCTTCGAAGTGTTGCTGTGGAGCTTTCAAGGCTTAAGGTTAAGAGGGCTGTGGAGAAGAGAGACTTAACAATAGCCCAGGCTATACAGACTCTTGACGATTTGGATAAGACTATAAACCTTTTCATGAGCCGTTTAAGGGAGTGGTATGGAATCCATTTTCCAGAGCTGGACCGTTTAATTGATAAGCATGAAACCTACACTCGCCTAGTATTAAACATTGGTTTTAGAAGCGGCTTCACCGTGGAAAGGCTTGAAAAGGATGGGTTGCCAAGGATTAAAGCTGAACAAATAGCGAAGTCAGCTGAGACGTCTATGGGGGCAGATCTGGCTGAACAGGATTTAAGGCAGATTCAAGCTTTATGCAGGAACATTTTAAACCTTTACGATTTGAGGCAAAGCCTAGAAGCCTATATAGAAAACACTATGGAGGAGGTTGCACCCAACATAAAAGCCTTGACAGGACCATTGTTAGGAGCCCGTTTAATAGCCCTGGCTGGAAGCCTGACAAACCTTGCTAAAATGCCAGCAAGCACCCTTCAGGTTTTAGGAGCTGAAAAGGCCTTATTCCGCTCGTTAAAAACTGGAACTAGGCCTCCTAAGCATGGAATAATATTTCAGCATCCCCTCCTACATGAAGCGAAGAAGTGGCAGAGGGGGAAGATAGCCAGAGCAATAGCTGGAAAACTTGCCATAGCAGCTAGAACAGATGTTTTCGGAGGAAGATATATAGGGGAAGAGTTAAGGGCAGATGTGGAAAGGAGAATTAACGAAATCCGGGAGAAATATCCTGAACCTCAAAAAATACCTGAAAAAAAACCTAAAAAATTGAAGAAGTGGAGAAAGAAGAAGCATGCACGTTAAGCCCCACCCCCAACATCCCCAAATATTTCAGGCATTCTTTGAAGATGGAACCCAGAGGCTTGCAACAAAAAACCTATCCCCTGGAAGAAGCGTATATGGAGAAAGACT
>JAVZIQ010000065.1:0-7714 GCA_038871175.1 Bathyarchaeia archaeon
TCCTCAAGAACTTTAACTATGTCTTCCTGCCAGTCCTCCCCCTTTACATGGATAACCTCTGCAATATCTTCAATGAACTTAAGTCTTCTTGCCAAAATTATTCTAGCGTGGCGTTTCCAATCCTCCCCCATCCAGCCGTAAAACTCATTCAACTCTCTCTTAATCTTTAAAAGATCAACCCAGCTTGAAGGAATCATAAACACGTTTCTACCCTTAACCATAAAATTGGTTACCGCGGGATGAATTATTAGGCGATACATGTCAGCGGATACTTTCTCGTCCAGCTCAAGCAACGTGACGGAGCCTTTAGGCAAGCCTCCTCCTAACACTTCATCCAGAGACTCTGACCCTGTTGAGTACCTGTCTGACGTGTCTGGAACAGGCTGGAAGCGCTGAGGCTTTTCAGGAATTTTAAACTTAAAAGGCAGGAAAACCTTGAAACCTCCTTCAAGAGTGAAAAAAAGTTTAGGCTCTTTAATGCGCACTCCCCTAAGCTTTAGCAGCTCCAACTCCCTGATACGGTAACCTTCCATTTCGTTGGTGCTAAGCCTTAAAACGCCATCAGCCACGAACTCTTCCACTCCGAAACCAATTTTGGATTCTCCTATGGGGGTTTCTTCAATGAGGATGGTTGTGCAGCCCATCCTGCGTACTATTTTGCCTAGAATTGTGTGGGCAACTATTCTAGCGTCTATAACGTCTTCAAAGGCTTGAGCCAAGGCTGAGTAAGAGTCTAAAACGAGGCGTTTAGCTTTAATTTTGCCAACTTCTTCAATTATCATGTCCAAAATTGTGTGGACGGCAGGCTCCTTTACTGTTAACATGTCCATGAAGCGGAACCTTCCCTTCCTTTCAAGGGTTTTAAAGTCATAGCCTAAAACCTCCATGTTCTCGTAAAACGCATCTCTGCTTTCAGCCAAGCTTACGTAAACTCCTTTTTCGCCGTAATCCACGCATCCACGGTAAAGAAACTTTGCAGAAAAATTGGTTTTGCCAGTTCCAGGATTACCTGCTAATATGATTAAGCTGTTCTTTGGGAAGCCTCCGTCTAAAATAGCATCTAACCCATCTACCCCGGTAGAGATGAGCTGCCTAACCAAAGTTCTAACCTCGGAAGCCTGAGAATTATATGCCATCTTAATATTCAATATTAAATTTTAAAAAAATTATGGTTTAACATTCCATATTCGGCATAAACTCTCTTCATCGAAACAAGCGCATTTGAGTCAAACCTTTGATTTCTACTTTGAAAGCATTTATTCGGACATTACAGTTTTCGAAATATGTCGTTTTTGGGAATACTCTTTTTAAAGAAATTATATATTAAATCTCACTAAACACTAAAAGTGATAGGGAGGTGAAAGCCTTGGGTAAACGTGTCTTCAGCACGAACTGGCACATTTACAGGGCTTGCCTTCCAACGCTATCCGGCAAAGCTGAATCAGATTTTGCATTGGCAGCTTTAAAACTGCAAAAACTAATGGATGACGGAGACTCTTTCAAAAATTCAGAATTGCGGAAGAAAGACTTCAACACTATATTCTTAGAAGCCCTAGATGAAACCCTAGCCTCCCTTGGAGAATCTTGCAGACAGTCTATCTACTTCCACTTGGAAAACAGTTTCAAAATTGAAAGACAAGATATACCCTTAAAAATTGAAGAGTTTGCCAGAGCTATTGAAAGCATCTTCGGGTTTGGAGCAAGACTTATTGAAATTCAAATAATGAAACGTCTCCACACCAAAATCGGAGGATTTAAATACTATCCAAAAGACGAAAACCTATCGTTCGCACAATACGCAAAGGCCATAAAAATTCTAAACCAAGCCTTAAACACAATATAAAACTCAGCCAATTACTATTTTTCAAGTAACAGAATATTCTTCCCATCTCTTAAGCCTAACACCAATTGTATCCTGCAAAATCGATCATTCTAGTCATAGTTGGGTGGGAAATTCCGAAAAGAATCCTTAAAAAGCTTCACGGAGCATCCACCGCTATATATAAGCGCTTGCTTAACTCCCCCATGAAATGCTTTTAATGTATCTGTAGCCAAGTATTGACTTTAAATCAAGCTTATTTTTTAAAATCAAGTGCCCAAAAAATTATAAAACTATGATAAATAATGAAGGATAAATACTTAATGGAAGAGCCACAAGCGTTTTAGACTTAGAATGGACTAAATTTAAGGTCAAAGCATTCATAGGTAGAAACAGTTGTATCTACCGTTATTAAACCTTCAGTGATCGTGAATGTTGAGCCATCCCAAGTTATGGAGCCTATATCGAAGTTGGAGTTGAGATCTGCGCCTAAAATGTATTTGTCTCCGTTTACGAGTCGTTGATTAGTTCGCAACTGAATCCATAGATGTGTTCCTGCCGCAGCTTTAGTGAACGTCGAGCTCCAGGTATTCGGAGCAGTGAAGGTTTTATAACTTATGGAGTTTGCTGCTGTTCCCCACACAAGTAGACCTGTGCTTCCTGCTGGGTTCCAAGCAAAGTCGAAACATCTTGCAGCCTGAGTGCCCACATCACTATCGTGCTCGCTGTGGGTTGTCCATGCTGAACCATCCCAGTAAGCTGTGTTTAAGTCTCTTGCCGCATCGACAACCCCGAAAAGCATGCCGTTCGAGTTTGATTGGGCTTTAAGCACAACCCAGTTAGTTTTGTCGTCTTCATTTGTTAAGGTAAGTGCTGTTACAGCGGAGAGTGTTTTGCCGTCCCAAATTCTGTAATTGTTCTTGCCCTGCTTGTCGTCTCCCCAGATGAACATTGCCCTTCCACTTTGCTGCTCATAAGCGACAGCCATACATTCTTCTGTAGCTATAGCTATTTTATTATCCCATACCGCTGTCGCTCCCATTGAGTTCCAATCGGAACCTGTCCAAACGTAACCGAAAACGTCACCGTCAGCGTCGCCGACTATGTAGATCATTGCGATTTCGTTGTCGTCTGCTGCTCCAGCGCGTGTGCCTGGACATGAGGCTAAAGAGATCCAGTAGATAACGTGCGCCGTGTAGTCCGCGTCAAGCATTTTCTCTATGCTCCACGCTGTTCCATTCCAGATTTTATAGCCAATTTCGTTTGTAGTTGTGCCTCTTGAATATACAAGCAAAGCTCTGCCAGATGCTTTTTCATAAGCTATGTCGAAACATCTGTAGGCATTCGCCGTTGTCCCAGTGAAGGCAATATTGTTTTCTACTATCCACGATGTCCCATTCCAAACATAAGCATCTAAGTAGCCCTCATTTGAAAGCGTTACAACAATCAATTCGTAGCCTCGCGAATGAATGGGACAGTATGCGCTTCTCACCCATCGAACTGGGCTTCCCGCTGAGGGCAGTTCCTTTTCTTGACCCCAACTTTCACTTGCCCAAATTCTGCTTTTAGGCGAAGATAGACCGTAAAGTCCAGTATTGCTTCGGTAAGCTATAAACGCCTTAAAAGTGGGCGTTACAATGAGGGACGCAGTGTATAAACTTGTGGAATATGCAATTGCCGGCATTAATATCAGAAGTAAAAAAGCCAATGAAAGGGCAGCAGCCTTCTTTCCCATGTTTTTCTGTCTTTCCCGCGTTATCCTTTGCTTTAGCTGTGCATTCTCTGTTTCAGGCCGCAGCTGGCTTTCAGAAACCGCCATTATTTCTACTCCCTTACTCTTTTTTGAAGTTTTCCTGTTAACATAATCATTTACAGCCATAGAACCGAAGATTATTGCGCTAAATCCGCCATATGCACAAACATAACGGGCATACTGTCCCAACAAATAGTGGATGCTTATATCCTCAACCCAATTGAAGAGTGCTAAGTTAGCTGCCCATAATCCGACAAACAGGGTTATTAAGCCCAAAACAAGCCTTATCTTTAAATAAAAAATATTGGGATGGATCTTTTCTTCCATTGCGCTTTGCACTCCCTAAGCTCTAAGATGTAGACAGCCTATGTTCTTGCCTATAAAAATGGTAAAGGAGTTTAGAACGAATCTTGTGGCAGTGGCGTGTACTGGAATGTCACACTCACCTGGTCTGTCGCGTCAGTCACATCATACGAGTATGTTACTACGACAAGATAGTATCTGGTAGTTGAAACGTCCTGATGAACGTAGCCAGCATCTCCAGACGTTAAACCGTCTATATAGGATTTAGTCGTTGACCCCGTTGGACCAGCGTATAATGTTTCGTCAGCCCAAGCTGAGCCGGTCCAGTATTTCACTGTAATTTGGAACTTTGAAAACTTGCTACTACTGACAGCTGAAGCTAGCTCGATTTTCACTGCGCAAACCTTGTTTCCATCTGTACCGACAGTGAAAGCGTAAGTTCCTGCATTGTTAGGGTCAAATGTTGGTTCTGAAGAGCCTCCTGGCAAATATCTCAGTTTATCTACATCATTCACGTAGACAGCCCATGTGTCTGAGGTAGCGCCTATCATGAATTGCTTTAAAGGATTTATGGAAACGTTTGCAGCATATGTCACAAGAGCGAAGGCAATCATTGTTAATGACGCAAGGCAGAGTAGACCCTTTATTCCCAGCACTGCACCAATCTTTCTTAAACCCTTCATTTCCTAACCTCCGCAGATTATTTGCAGTCATTGTTGGACAAAGCTATTTAAATAACTTATGAATTTTGGATTCATTTATGCAGCATTTTTAATTGTAAAGAATAAATGATTGCTAAAATTTATCTTTTTAGAATCAATGCGTCAAAAAGTTCGAAAATTATGGAAAATCCCCTATGGGCCAGTCATCAAATTTTTAAAATATATTATAATTGAAGCATCATTAAAACTTCTGAAATTTAGAATAGCGTAAATTTTAACCAAAAAGGGTAAATTTCCAAAGGAAATAAATTATGTTCATGTTACGCGAGTTAGAAAAGCAGGTGATGAAAGAGCTTCTGCAGAATGCTAAGACAAGTGACAGAAGCCTATCGAAAAAACTCAACATTTCACAGTCAACAATTACAAGAGTTCGTAAAGAACTTGAACGTAAAGGATACATTAAAAATTATACAATAATGCCTGATTTCGGAAAATTAGGATGTGAAATATTAGCTTTTACTTTTGTCAAAATGAGACCGGAGAGCAGAGCCAAAACTGAGGATTTAAAAAATTATGCAGCTAACTTTCCAAATGTAATTTACGCCTCGAGGGGCGAGGGAATGAGAATGACAGGTGTTGCCATATCCCTTCACAAGAATTATACAGATTATGTTCAGAAGCTATCTCTATTAAGGCAGGATTGGGGTCAATACCTTGAAGAAATAGAGAGTTTCGTAGTAGCCATTGGAGAAGGCACAATAAAAGAGTTCTCCTTAGGATACGTCACTGAATGCTTACAGTAAAGTATAAATTCATTACAAGCATATGAAGAGCTTGCGCACGCTCAGCCATTACAAAATTTTGAAAGATTTAGCACTTCAAGTACCTTCTATAAACAGGCTAAGAGCGATTGCCATAAGCGTTTTTTCTGCTTTAGGCTTAGACGGAGAAGGCATAACCCTTGAGGTTTACACAGTGCTAGTTAATCCAACAGCCATTAATGACGTGGCGTGGCAATTTTTGTGCATTCGCTGCAGTCTGTGTATTTTTTAACAGTCTCTATTCTTTCGATTATCACGTTTACTCGCCTTTATCATTTTTTAATTCTGGGAAGACGTAGGGGTATTTTTCTTCATAAGGCTTCGTAAGGTCTGGCTACCGCTTTTTTGGTATGGGTAATTTCCAAACTTTCGTACAACCATTTTCTTCTTTTAGTTATGATCTAATATCCAGCGGGAAAGTTAAAGCCGAAGGATATGAGATTCCTATAGACTCCCAATGACTCTTACAAGATGATCTTACACCACTCACGATTGGTGATGTACTCGCCTTTCAAGGCAAGTTCATTCATGCAAGATCAAAATCACATCTCCATTTCAGGATTTAAAAACCATCCAAGCTCTAGGAGCAAAATACTTGCACCCGACTGCCTACATAAACCTTATCAACTAAGAAGTCTGGAAAAGTCCCAAAGATAAAGGTTGCCGCAAATTTAATCGCTCCTTTTAAACTATTATTTTTATTCCAGTCCTTGCTGGAATAGTCTATATCTGTTTTCCATTTGGGGTGTTATGCTTGGCTTGATTCTTTGAAGGGCTTCGTGAAAGTCTTCAGCCGTAACTTCGTCGCTGTTTTTTCTTATAGCGTTCAGTCCTGCCTCTCTGCATAGCGCATCTAGGTCTGCTCCTGAAAAACCTTCTGTCTTCTCGCTTATTTCTTCAAGATTTACGCCTTGTAGAGGCATGTTTCTCGTGTGCACTTTGAGTATTTCAAGTCTTGCTTTGCGGTCTGGTTTTGGAACATAGACGATGTAGTCGAAGCGACCTGGTCTTAATAGGGCATCGTCGATTAGGTGGGGCTTGTTTGTTGCAGCCAATACCACGACATTTTCCAAAGCTACTAATCCATCCATCTCTGTTAAAAGTTGGCTTATGACCCTTTCAGCGACGGCTGAGTCTCCTAGGCTGAGCTCTCTTTTGGAGGCTATAGAGTCTATTTCGTCTATGAAGATTATTGATGGGGCTGCCATTCTAGCTTTGCGGAAAATCTCCCTTACGGCTCTTTCAGACTCTCCAACCCATTTGGAAAAGACTTCTGGGCCTCTTATGGTTATGAAGTTTGCCCCGCTTTCCGTTGCAACAGCCTTAGCAATTAAGGTTTTTCCACATCCTGGAGGCCCGTAAAGGAGTATGCCTTTCGGAGGTTTGATCCCCATTTTCTTAAACTTCTCCGGTTTTTTCAGCGGCCACTCAACCATCTCCTTAAGTTTCTGTTTAACGTCGTCCAAGCCTCCAATGTCTTCCCAATGCACGTTCGGCGTTTCAATGTGAACTTCCCTCATCGCAGTTGGCACTATATCTCTGTATGCGTTCATGAAATCCTCATATTTGACATGCATTTCTTTCAACACTTCAGGTGAAATCCTCTCCATTTCCAAGTCTATTTTGGGGATGTATCTGCGCAGGGCTTTCATTGCAGCCTCCTTGCAGAGCGCTGATAGGTCAGCTCCCGTGTATCCGTAAGTTATTTCGGCAATCCTCTCTAAATCTACATCGCTGTCCAGCGGCATGTTTCGCGTGTGGATCTGCAATATTTCAAGTCTACCCTTCCTGTCTGGAATCCCTATTTCTATCTCTCTGTCAAACCTTCCAGGCCTTCTTAAGGCGGGATCAACAGCGTTCGGCCTATTGGTTGCCGCTATAACAACAAGTTGACCCCTTGACCTAAGCCCATCCATTAACGTGAGCAGTTGGGAGACAATCCTCTTCTCAACTTCTCCGCTAACCTCCTCCCTTTTAGGGGCTATAGCGTCCACTTCATCCACAAAAATTATGCTTGGGGCGTTTTGTTGAGCTTGTTGGAAAATTTCCCTAAGCCTTGCCTCAGATTCACCATAAAACTTACTCATTATTTCAGGCCCGTTTATTGAGTAGAAGTTGGCTTCAGCCTCATTTGCAACGGCCTTAGCCAGCAAGGTCTTCCCGCATCCAGGCGGTCCATGAAGCAGCACACCTTTCGGAGGCTCTATCCCAAGCCTTTCGAAGAGCTCCGGATGTCTAAGAGGCAGTTCCACCATCTCCCTAATCCTTTGAACCTCTTCGCTTAGTCCACCAATGTCTTCGTATGTTACTATTGGACGCCCTACTTCAGCCTCCTGAGGCTGCTCAAGAACCTCAA
>JAVZIQ010000066.1:0-7671 GCA_038871175.1 Bathyarchaeia archaeon
GCCAAACTCTGAAACTTTACCCACATCGTTTCTGGCTAAATCCACAAGCATCACGTGTTCTGCACGTTCCTTCGGGTCTAGAAGAAGCTCTTTTCTTAAAGCCCTGTTTATAGCCGCGTCTTTAACGCGTGGACGCGTGCCAGCAATGGGGAAGGTTTCAATCCAGCCGTTCTCCACTCTAACAAGCATTTCTGGGCTGGAGCCGACGATTTGGCGTTCTCCCATCTTTAGGAAGTACATGTATGGGGATGGATTGATTTTCCGCAAAACCCTATAAAATGGGATTAGGCTTCCACGAAACGTAAACCCGTAACGTTTGGAGAGAACCACCTGGAAAACGTCACCAGCAGCTATGTACCCTTTAGCTTTAGCAACAATCTTTTCAAAATCCTCATTGGCAATGTTAACCTTCGGCTCAGAAAATTGAAAAGCTTCGGTGTCGCATTCTTCACTGATCAGAGTTGATAATTCCTCTATCCGGTTTTCATCCAAGTAATAGTAAAAAGCTTCTCCTCTTCTATGGTTGAAAATTACGCCGTCGCAGAAAATCGCCATTTCCAAGTCTGGAAACCTTAAATCATCAGTTGTCATGGTCTGAAGCTTCTCCCAGTAACGGATAGCGTCATAGGAAATGTAACCCACAGCGCCGCCTATAAACCGGAATTCATCTGAAGGTGCGGCTAATTTTCCTAAAAAATGCCTTATTACAAGTAGCGGATCTTCAATTTCTCCTAGGGTTTTTTCCTCGTAAAGTTTGTTGTGAACTTCTGCTTTTCCATCTTTCACTTTTAAGACTAGAAACGGGTCGAAACCGATGAATGAATATTCTGTGAGTTTTTTAGGGCCCTCAACAGATTCTAGAATATAAGCGTAATCATAATGTCCGCAAATCTTGGTGAACAACTCAACAGGCGATGTTTCCATTTTAAACTTCATAAATGTTGGAGGGTTTTTAGAAAGCGTTGATAAGCCAAAGGCGATTCCCCATTTACATCCCTACAAGCCTAAGTAATACATACAAGCACATATTTAAACTTTAATGTACAAAATAGTGCAGTACATCAGCGGAGCCAATGTAAAGCCTCTATGTCAATGCAAAAATAATCAAATCGAAGGCATAAGGCTTCCAAATTGCTGATATTGAATGGAAAACATCGAATAAATGAGATTCATAACCCCTCGGTCATTGTCGCTTCCTTTTTGGATGAGTTTTTCAAAAGAAATTTTGTTAGCAAGTTTTTGCCAGTGTTAATAGGCTTAGCGAGGCTTAGTCAACAAATGGCTGCCTGAAGGGTCTCTGTCAAGCTTGCCTGTTATGTCGGTTTTTGATATATGTTTGTTCTTGTAATATAGCTTATATAGATTGTTTATTGAATCTTAATATACTCTAATCAAAGGTGAAGCATGTGGGTAAACGTGTCTTCACGACAAATTGGCATATATACAAGGTGGGATTTTCAGGAGATTCAGAGCTTTCTGAAAAAGCGTTTTTAACTGCAATTTTGAAGCTGGAGGATTATGCATACAGCAGAGAGGCTTCTTCCATGAAAAATTCGGGTTTGCAGAAAAAATTCAGCGACCTTTTCTTGGAGGCTGTTGATGAAACTTTGGCTTCTCTTGGAGAACCCTGCAGACAGTCAGTTTATCTCCATCTAGAAAACAATTTCAGAATAAGCCGGGAGGATATTCCATCAAAAATTGAAGAGTTTGCAAAAGCTGTTGAAAACATTTTCGGGTTTGGAGCCAAACTAATCGAGATAGAGATCATGAAACGCTTACATGCAAAAATTGGAGGCTTCAAATACTATCCTAAAGACAAAAACCTTTCCTTCACACAGTATGCAACTACAGTTAAAATGCTACACCACCTATTAGACAACAATGAAAAATTAGCTAGGGCACAAGGCGAAAACCAACAAGAACGTTAAACTCTGATTTTAACATTGCCCATCCATTCAGCCTCCACATTTGACTCATCCAATTTAAACTTGCAGCGCCCCCTTTAACCATCAAACAATTTAATCGCTAAAATGAATGGAGAATATGGAATGTGAATCCGCAATTTTTTAAAAACTCAGTGAATATTAAGATATCATATATAGAAAAAGGCTTTCAAGAGGCATAACTTTGGGGAGACAACTCGTCCCTACCGGAGTGGAAGGGCTGGATGCTGTTTTGGGAGGAGGCTTCCCCAAGAACAGCCTAATCCTTTTAGCCGGAAACCCTGGAACAGGCAAAACCGTTTTTTCAGCGTGTTTCCTTTACCGTGGATGCGTGGATTATGGCGAGAAAGGAGTTTATGTAAGCTTGGCTGAAAGCAGAGACTCCTTCTACGAGAACATGAAGGCTTTCGGCTACGATTTTAAAAGGCTTGAAAGTAAGGGGCGTTTTCGCTTTCTAGACATGTTAACCGTGAAGGAGCCTGCAATAAACACAGTTCTAAACATGATTGTAGAAGAAGCGGAAAACTTTAAGGCTAAACGCTTAGTCTTGGACTCTTACTCGGCGTTGGCTCAAGCCTTTAAAGACCCTATGGACGCCAGGATTGTCGCCCACACAATTTTGGGCAAGCTTATACGCATGATGGGATGCACAACAATTCTCATAGAGGAGGTTCCAATAGGCAACTCCAAAATTGGTTTCGGAGTTGAAGAGTTTGTTGCAGACGGGGTTATAAAGCTTAACTCCACAGTGCTTGAGGGGCACCGTTTCAGGGAGCTTGAGCTTTTAAAGCTTAGAGGAATCCGCCTTAAAGAGCATATATTGGCATTCACTCTTGATGGGGGTTTTAGGGTTTTCCAGCCTTTCAAGCCTAATCCGCCTAAAAACCCCAAGCGTTTCCAGCCTGTTCCAGACATGCCGGATAAATATTCCACAGGGTCAAAGTCTCTGGATGAAGTGTTAGATGGAGGCTTGCCTAAAAGCTCCTTCTTATTGCTTGAGGTTGATGAAAAAATATCCACACCAATGTATCATCTTTTAGTTGTGCCTTTAGCAGCCAACTATGCACTTCATGGTAGGGGCGTTTTCATTGTTCCCTCCATAGGAGTGGATCCTGCAATGCTTCACGGGTATATTCGGCTTTACGGAGATGAGGATTGTTGGATGCGCTACGCCAGAATAATTGTTCAGAAAAACCTTCAAGCCTCTGAGGATTCCGCCAACATAATCCATGTTGAAGGAGGCGATTGGAGAAATGACATAGGTAAAGTTCTTGAGGAAAGCCGTAAGCTAACCGCGGAAACTAGACAGCCAAGCCTCTCCATAATTGGAGTTGACACTTTAACAGCTCTTTACGGCGAAAAACAAACCTTGGAAGCTCTAAACCTAAACGCTGTAAACGCCAGAAAAGCCGGATCAGCCGCTATAGCCATAGTTAAGGCAGGCATTAAAGAATTAGCCGTTAAGCTTAGCCCAATAGCAGACATCTATCTTCGCCTAAAAAGGGAACATGGATGCCTACTGCTATACGGAGTAAAACCCAGAACAGGCCTATACGCTGTTGAACCAGACACATCGGCAGGATATCCCATCCCGAAACTTACTCCCATAGTGTGAAGGGGGCAGAGTATGAAACATATGAATGCGGAATCCGCTTTAGAAGAAACTGATAATTCAGCCTCTCATGAGCCTTATAGGCGTAGAGAAGGCTATAATCGCAGGGTTTATGGAGCCAGCTTGATCATAGCTTTTTGTCTAGTTCTTTTTTATGTTTTTCAAAGTTTTTATCCCAGCGTTATGTATGTTTTCTCTAATGTTTTTCCACCCTTTATTGCAGGAGCCGCTTTTATCATGGCTGTTTTGGCTTCTGCAAGGTATTATGGCAGCTTTAAGGAGCGCTTTTCTCAGGTTTGGTTAAGCTTCGCTTTCGGTTTGGGTTTTTGGTTTCTAGGCGAAGTTTCCTGGGCTTTTTACACGCTTTTTCTAGGGGTTGAACTGCCCTATCCATCCTTTGCCGACATTTTCTGGTTAGGCGGCTACATCCCAATGTTTATAGCCTTGTTTCTCTACGTGAAAACTTTCTTTAAAGTGCTTTCAAACCGGCTGATATTTGCTGTTGCATTGGCTGTTATCGTTTTGGCTTTTATGGTTTTCGCTGTTTTGTCAAAGCCTGTTTTGGGCTTTGAAGAAGATTTAGCCATAATCTTTGCTGATTTTGCCTATCCCATATTTGACGCAGTTTTGTTTTTCCTTGCAATATTGGGTTTCGCAGTATTCTTTAAAGGAAAAATTGGCAGGTCATGGCTTTTCATAAACGCTGGAATCCTTTCATTGGTTGCTGCGGATTTCCTATTCAGCTACACAACAGCACTTGAAACCTACTATTGCGGTCATCCCCTTGAACTCCTATTCCATTTCGGAGACATGCTCCTGTTCATTGCATTCTACACTCATATAAAAGAACTGTAGGAGGATGAAGCAGTTTGCCCATTCATAAAAAGGGGTTCAACGCACTCCTACTTGAAGCTTTAGATGAAGGCTTGCAATCAACCCTTGGAGAAAGCGGAAAAACAGTGGTTTACTACCACTTTCAAAACAGCTGCGGAGTTAGAAGAGAAGGCATTCCGGAAAAACCAGAAGTTTTCAGCGAATTTCTAAACAGGCTATTCGGGTTCGGCGCAAAAATCATTGAAGAGGCAATTCTGAAAAGCCTATGCAGCAAACTTGGAATTGAATATGAAGAGGTTAAAAACGCCAAATTCACAGATTATTTAAGAAAACTAGCTGAAAAAAATGGGAAGAATTAAATTTTGCCTTTATTCCATCACAAAATTTATTTTAAATATAAATTTGGAATGCATAAACAGTTTATATTAATTGTTAAAGGATTTAGGATGAATCATCCCATAGGCGGCTGCGGTGAATACTGGGATTTCTATGGGAAACTATGAACAGCAAAATGAAGCTGGTTAAACGTTAAACATGCGAGGGGGAGATTTTGAAAGACAAGACGCTGTTTTTCAGGGATTATGCCGCTCAGAAAATGCTTAAAGCCTTAAAAGATGGGAAGCTTAGCGTTTTAGAGCCTATTGTCAATTATGATTTTGGAGTGGAATATCCTAAGCTAAGAGAATTTGGCCTTAACCCAGAAGTTGCTTCATCAATATTGTCCAGGCTTTGCGAATTGGATGTGCTTGCTTGGGAAAGTGTGGGCAATTTAGCTGTTTGTCCATGTTGCGGATCTTATAAGCTTTTGTTGCAGTTGCATTGTCCATCATGCGGATCCGCTAGGCTAAGCAGGGGGGCGGTGGTTGAGCATATGCTGTGCGGCCATGTAGATGTTGAAATCAATTTTAGAAGAGGTCAAGACCTTGTATGTCCAAAATGCGGCAAGCGTTTGAAAGCTATAGGGGTTGACTATAGAAGGCCAGGCATACTCTACAAGTGCATGGACTGTCAAACCACCTTTCAAAACGCCCAAGGCAAATTCAAGTGCAGCAACGGACACCTGTTTGATGAAGGTGAACTTGCCATATGGGAAGTTAGAGCCTACAGGGCTAACCCTGCTGGGCGAGTGCTGTTAGAGAAATTCACTATAGACCTTGAAGCCATACTGCAAGTTTTCATTGTTAAAGGCTGGTGTGTGGAAACTCCAGCTGTTATACGCGGCAAGGCAGGAGTTGAACATGAATTTTCCTTTGCAGTTTGGAAGGCTAGAGCCGATAGGGAAAGTAGGCCTCCAGATGTTGTCGGCGAGCTTGTGGTGTCTGAAAGTATTGTTGACGCCACTGCCATACTTGCCTTTTGGGCTAAGGCCATCGATGTTGAGGCGAAAGACAAAATGGTTATGGCTGTTCCGGGACTGGATGAGAAGGCAAAGATGCTTGCCAACTGCTATGGCATATATGCCGTTGAAGCTGAAAACAGCTCTGAACTGCAAGTTAAGGCTGAAAACCTGCTGCGAAACATGTTATGGGGAGTTAACAGGCTTGAAAATGAAGCGAAAATGCTGATGAACCTTCTGGAAAAGTCTGTGAGAATCAATGAGGCCTAAATGCTTAAGGCTTTTTCTCCTTGCAACCCTTTTAACAGTAGGCATTTTCAGCCTGTTAATTTTCGGGTTAATCACCAACAGTGGATTTTTGGGGTTCTCCTTTATCCAAATCATAAGTGTTCTTTTCATAGCAATTATACTTGATGTTCCGCAGACTTTGGGAAGGTCTCTGCTCCTTCTCTTCGTTGAAGCTTTTCGCAGTGGCTATGGAAAAAATGTAAGGGTTATGGCATATCCAAAGGTTTCCATTATTGTGCCAGCACGCAACGAGGAACCGTACATTGGAAACACTCTGGCCAGCCTGTTGGAAGACACCTATCCCGATAAGGAGATAATAGTTGTTGACGACGGGTCATCAGATAAAACCTATATTAAGGCTTTGATGTTTACGGAGGATTCAAGGGTGAAGGTTTTAAGGCGAAAAGAGCCAAGTGGAGCCAAGGCTAGGGCTGTTAATTATGGACTCTTATATGCCACAGGCGAAATAGTCATAGTTGTGGATGGAGACACAATAGTCGAGAGAGAAGCCGTTAACAGGCTTATAGCGCCTATGATAAACAACCCGGAAACCATTGCAGCCGCTGGAAACATTAGAGTTGTTAACAGAATAAACCTTTTGACAAGGCTGCAGGCTTACGAGTACTTTATAAGCATGGAGATGGGGAGACGTTGGCAAGCAATGCTGAGTGGACTGCTAGTTATTCCAGGCGCCTTCGGCGCTGTCAGAAGGAGTGTTCTTGAATCTTTAGGCCGCATGCACGCCGACACAATCACTGAAGACTTTGACTTAACAGTGATGCTTCAAAAAGTTAAGAAGAAAATTGCCTTCTCACCTGAAGCCATCGCTTGGACATATGTTCCTGAAAATTTAAGAGAATGGACACGGCAGAGGATAAGGTGGGCTTCAGGCCAAGCTCAAGTATACTTAAAACATTCTAACATGCTCTTAAAAAGAAGGTTTGGCATATTTGGCCTCCTCATAGCTCCCAACAACATATTCATGGACATGGTGGCACTCTTCATAAGATATGCATGGTTAGCCATAATCCTCATCATTTACATAACCTCCATACTCACCACAATCAAACTTCTACTCCTCATAACATCCTTCTATCTAGCCCTAGAATACATCCAGCTGATCTCAGCTACACTACTGATGCCGGGAAAAGAAACGATCACAAACATGGTTCTAGCCCCCCTAATGATACCATACAGAACAATACACGCCGCAATCCGACTCTCCGCATATATCCGCGTTCTATTCAGAAGAAGAAGTCGCTGGTAAAAACCGACTGCTTTAAGCAGCATATAAGTTCAGCCTATTCTCACATATTCAAGTTACACCGCTAGAATAGAAATCAACACTTAGCAAATAGGCTTTTTATTAGTCGCTGCTAAACGAAGAATTTAGGAGATGAATGCTTAGTAAAGTGTTTTTCTTTGTTAAGAATGGCATCGTTGATTAATTTGATACGTATTGCGGGTGAGGAAGCTATTTATTGCTTAGGTTTAAACAGCTAATGTTGGGTGTATCATTGGATCCCCATGAGCTTGCAAAACTGAATGAGGAAGTGATTTCTTCTATTTCTGATGGGGTTAGATACATGGATGAGCTTGTTGATTATTTAATGGGCAGGAGGCGGGATGATGCGAGGTGGGTTGGAATTTTATCCGCT
>JAVZIQ010000067.1:0-7534 GCA_038871175.1 Bathyarchaeia archaeon
AAGCACCTGATTCAAAGGAGGAAGGCCTACGCTTATGTCCTGCATTAACTCCGCCTCAATCCCGCCCATCCCAAAAATTATCACGGATCCAAACTGTGGATCCTTTTTAGCACCTAAGAGAAGTTCATATCCTCTTTTCAAAATCATAGGCTGTAGGATGACACCTTGAAATTCAGCTCCTTCATGGAATTGTTTAACTCTTCCAGCTAGCTCATTAAAGAAGTTTTTAACCTCTAATGGAGACCAGACGTTAAGAATGACTCCTCCAGCCCTATATTTGTGGATTATCTGCGGGGATAAAGCCTTCATAACTATGGGATATCCTAACTCGGCAGCAAAAGTTTCAGCCTCTTCAGGAGTTACCGCCACCACTGTCTTAACTATTGGAATTGAATAAGCCTCGAGAAACTGTAAGGCTTCATGTTGACTTAGAACTTTTCTTCCCTCCTTGAAGGCTCTCCTTAAAAGCTCTTTGAAAAACGTTGGAATTGAGAACTCTATGGGGATTTCCTCTGGAGTTTGGTATAGCAGCTCAAGGTTTTGGGTGTAGCTAAACATGTACATGAATGTCGAGACAGCCTCTTCTGGAGTGCTGAAAGCAGGTATGCCGCTTCGCTGCAAAATTTGTCTAGCCTTTCTGCAAAGGCCATCCCCAATGAATGAGGCCAGAACAGGTTTTTTAACGTTTTTTGAAAGCTCTATTATGGCCTTCGCCGTTAAAATGGGGTTTGCAGCTCCTTGAGGAGTATATATTATTAGAAACCCGTCACTGTTAGGATCCTTAAAACATGCTTCAATAACTTTTCGAAACCTTTCAGATGTTGCTTCCTCTAAAATGTCAATTGGGTTTGTAACACGACAGTATGAGGGTAAAACCTGCCTTAGAAGTTGAAGGGTTTCACTGCCTAATTTGGCTAGTCTTCCTCCCCTTGCTAGAAGGGCATCTGTGGCCATAATGGCAGGTCCACCTGCATTTGTTATAATCGTTAGATTTGGGCCTTTAGGGCTTGACTGCATAGCCAACGCCTCTGCACAGTTAAACAATTCGTTTATTGCTTCAACTCGGACTATTCCTGCACGCCTAAAGGCCGCTTCATAAATAGCGTCTTCACCGCACAATGATCCAACGTGAGAGAATGTAGCCTCTGCAGTTTCTGGAAAACGTCCAGACTTTATCACAACGATAGGTTTTGCTCTTGCAAACCCTCTAGCAGCACTTATAAATTTCCGTGCATTAGTGACACATTCCATGTATAGGATAATGCTGCGGGTATGCGGGTCAACTCCGAAATAGTCAATTAAATCGCCGATGTCCACATCAAGCATAGAACCCGTTGAAACCACTGCACTGAATCCAATGTTGGCTTCGGAAGCCCAGTCAAGCACTGATGCACATAGAGCTGCACTCTGAGAGATAAAAGCTATCCTTCCAGGCTGAGCTGTTTTATCTGCGAAGGTGGCGTTTAATTGTATTTTCGGCCTTATCACTCCAAGGCTGTTTGGACCTATTATGCGAAGGTTATAGCGTTTTTTATGTTCCAGAATTTGTTTTTCTAAAACTTCTCCTTCCTTGCCAACCTCGCGGAAGCCGGCTGAGATTATAATTATACCTGAAACTCCAGCTTTTCCACACTCTTCCACAATTTGGGGTACGGTATGCGCCGGCGTTGCAATAACTGCGAGATCCACTTTCCACGGGATCTTTGTCACAGTCGGATAAGCTGTAATGCCTTGAACGGTGGATTTAAAAGGGTTGACAGGATAAACTGTCCATGAATATCCAACGCCGACCAAATTTCTCATAAGTTTGGCACCGACTGAACCCTCCCTATCGCTTGCTCCTATGACAGCTATCCTCTTAGGGTTGAAAATTTTGTCAAGATTTTCAGTGCCCAATTAAAAGTCCCCGCCTATAATATCTTAATGTATAATACCTTATATATGATATATACTTTAACAGATCAACATCTATAATTACTAATGAAAATCCCAACATATGTTTCCGCCATAAAACTCCTGAGTGTTATTTAAAACTTTGCAGGAAACATAGCAAATCAAAGTTATATTTACAGCTATAATTTTGAGTTGTCGATGTGTAAATTGAATGTTTAGTTTTAAACTACCTTCTGACTGGAGGTGGAATTGTTATGAGGGTTTGTGTTCTCCGCACTCCTTTTAGGCCTTGGACTCTTTCAATGATTTTTCCCAGCTCCTCCACCTTTACAAATTCTGCGTAGGCAACTACGTCGAACTGTCCGGTGACAGCGTGGGCCATTTTAATCCCTTCCACCCTCAGCGCAGCTTCAGCAACTTCCCATATCATGCCGGGCTCAGAGTTTATGAGTATGTATGCTTCCAATCACCTCGCCCCAAAGATAATTTGTTTTTAAAGATAATAGGTTTTTTGAAGCCGAATTCCAGTTAGGTGGAGCGCTTTTTCAGAAGACTTCTGAAGGTTTTTCTTATCTCTTTTAATGTGGATAAAGCTGGGTTCAATTCGGGTTTGTATGGATGGGTTTCACTTTCCAGAATTTCTTTAAGTCTAGCATAGTAGGCTTCAAACTCTTCCGGAGTGTTGCTTTTAAACTTAAAAACTGCTATGCCTCCTTTCGGGTTTTCCCAACGTCTGTCGTAGGCGGCTATTGGATTTATGCTTCCAAATTTTTCAACGCTTCTTTCAAGCAGGATTTCTCTTTCAACATTGAATACTACTAGAAGTCGGCTTGCCGTTTCTACCTTTGAGATTAAAAGATATTGACGGGTTACATTGTCAGGGGCTGTGGAGTCAACTACAACACTATAGCCTTTTTGGAGGAGAAGATCCCTTATTTCAGCAATAAGGGAGTAAACTAGGAACTCGTCTCGGCATGGATATGTCTCATAGAAAAGCATATGTCTCAACTCGTCAACACTGACCCTCGCAAAATACAGGTAATCATTGACAAGCCTTTCGGCAAGCTTTGTTTTTCCTGAACGTGGGTAACCGCTTAAAACAACATTCCATAAGCCTTTAAGGGTGCCGCCCAAATTAACCCCAAATCAATCTCATATAAAGGCTTCCTTAAGCTTTACCACCATGATAAGTGAATATCAACAAAAAAGTTTTAGAAAAAAGGGGTTAGGCTAGCTTTTCTCCGCAGTTGGGGCAGAACTTCGCCCCTGTCTGGACTTCACCCCCACATTTGGGACACCTGCTCAGAGCCTGAAGAGGGCTTCCACAGTTCATACAGAACTTTGCTCCGGAAGGATTTGAAGTTCCACATTTTGGACAGTTCACCCCGACAGCCTGTAGGGGTGCACCGCAATTGCTACAAAACTTGGCTGCCTGAAGGTTTTGGAAGCCGCATTTCGCACATAGCACCATAGTCGTTACAGGCTGCGCTTGGGGTGCGGTTGGCTGCTGGAATAATGGAGGTATTATTGCAACGCCAGCTCCGACAGCTGCTCCTGGGCTTTTAGATAAGCTTTCAGCAGACTTTTGGACAGTCTCCATCCTGATGACTTCGGCGGCGGCCACACCTGTCTTTATATAGAAAAGCCTGTCCCTCCATTCTGGAGTTGTGTCTATTCCCTCGAATTTAACGTCTATCAGTTCAAGTCCTATTCTTGAGAAGGCATCGAAAAGGGCGTTCTTCGATAGAAAGCTGGTTTCATCGAGTTTGCCGTAAACATCCGCCAGCGAGTATTGGCTTAAGGTGTCGATTAGCCTCTCGTTGAAGTATCCTCTTAAAAAGTTTTGAAGACCATCTGTTGTGAAAATTCCTTGGCCGCCCACAACTTCATTGACGAAGAGGTTGGGCTCCTCAACTCTGAACCAGAAGCCTCCAAAGAACTTCAGCGGAGCCAGCTCCTTCGTTTGACCTTGAGCTCCAAATTTTCCCTGAAATTGTTTCAATGAGACGAAGAAGACTGAGCATCTGAATGGAACTTTGTTAAAACCTGCAATTTTAGAAAGGACATTGGTTAGCAGGGGGAGGTTTGCAGTTGTTAAAACATGGCGTCCAGCTCTGAACACATCATAGGATTTTCCATCTCTGAAGAAAACTGCAGCTTCATACTCGTGTACTATGAGATTGTCTCCCCAACTAATCTCCTCTTCCGGGTATTTCCAAACTATATCGCCTTCCCTTGCACCGACCCATTCAATAACCTTAGGCATTCAAAACTCACCCCTTCTAACTTTTAGAGGAAAGCCCTCTAAGGATTTCAGACCTTTGCTCGATCATTCCGTCAAGCTCCTCAACCTTTGATATGAGCTCATCCATTGCCAGCCTCCAATCCTCCCCTCCTAATTCGGTTTTAACAATTTTCTGAACATCAACCTTTATGGCATCAGCTCTTTCTATCAATCCTAAATCATGTTTAAGGATGGCTTCAAGCTTATCCTCTTTAACCTTAACAGCGTCGAACTCTCCTGCGTATCCGGCAACTGCTCGGTCTATGCGCTGTGTAACCCTGTCAAGACGAGAGAGAAAAGCTTCAAACCTGTAGGTGTCTTCATCTGAAAGTTTGTTAAAAATAGATCGAGATGCAAAACTACTCCTAAAAATTTTTTTTGCAGATTTAAGCCTGTTCACAACTTCCATTCTAATAAGCCGGTCGCTTTCCCTCCTCAACTCCTTTTCCTTGTATCCCTTATACCCTGGGATATAGCCCATAATCTTTTCAAGTAAGCCTCTTTCCCCTCGAACCTTCTCCAGGTAATCTTTTTCACTCAATCTTACTCCTCCAGTAGGCAAATATACATATAACAGCTATAATAATTAAAAGTATCCCTATAACTACGAGGGGATTTAATAGGTTATATGAAGCTGAGACTGCACCTATAGCCAGCATAGCCAAACCCCAAACCGCATAATATAGGGATCCTCTTTTAACGGCTAATGCGTATATAAGCGAGTAAACTCCTAATGGACAGAAAACCCATGCGGGAAGATTAAAAATGTCAAAGGGTAAAACATTCATTCCATAAAGTACAGAAGCTATACCAAGGAAAATAACAAGAACAGCCAGGGCCAAAGGACCATAATTCCAAATTCTGGATTTTGTTTCATTCTCCAAATTTATTCCTCAAATTCCATAATAAATAATTCAACAAAGTTAACTTTAAAGTTTTATTAAAACAGTAGGGTTAAAAGCTGGAAAAATAGATTTTAGAGTAAAACCAAAATAAAACGCCGAAGTTGAGTCTAAGCCCGGACAGAACCACAGATCCCCGTCCCACAACCCGCAGCCACAACCATTCCCAGTTGATGTGATCTCATGGGAGCGATTGCAACTGAAGGTTGCAATGACCGTTATCTGCTTTTCCGTCCAAGCGTACTTCTCAACTTCAGCGCTTTAACCTTATGATTCTTTAGATTTAAATTATTTGCACATGCTTGAACTTTGAAATTTTAGT
This sequence comes from Bathyarchaeia archaeon, assembly GCA_038871175.1. Lineage (GTDB taxonomy): Archaea > Thermoproteota > Bathyarchaeia > Bathyarchaeales > Bathycorpusculaceae > JAVZIQ01. The sequence continues at coordinate 5,402 of JAVZIQ010000067.1, forward strand.
GATATACTTTATTTTTGACTTTTACAATTAAACTTTGCAACATGAACCGCGGTGCTTGTCATTTTTCAAGGTATCTATTTAAATATTGTAGAGGCAATTGAGGATGAGTTCACAGCTTTCTTCACCATTTTTCCCGTTTTTAAATCCTAAAACTTTAAACTGTCTTTTTAGATGTTAATTCGTTATTAGATTGAGGTAAAGAACGGCATGGCTAGGGATGAAAAATTTGAGGAAGATCTGAATTTTTTACTCTCCCTGCTCCTTCAGAGTTTGGATTCTGAGGCTAAAAGTAAGCTTTGCAGACTTAAAGATAGACTTGTGGAGTTGCATAGGGAAAACATTGTTAAAATTAATCATTCTGTTATGGAAATTGTCTGTGCAAAATACCTTATTGAAAGAGGCTACGACGTGATGGTTGAGAAGCCATTGGATGGAGGATTAACTTGCGATTTGTTCGCCGTCAAAGGTTATGGAAGCCTCATTGTAGAGATTGAAACAGGATTTGTGCCTCCGGAGCATGCTATTGATCCATCTACTTATCTGGCCGCGCGAATAGCTAGCAAAATTATTCGTTACAGCCAATTTGCCGGAAAATTCGCGTTAGGTTTTCCTCCCTATTATGTTCTCCAGTTTCCCCAAATTTTCGTCCAACCTCCTAAAATGAGGAAGGAACACGAGTTGTTGAAGATTAAGGCTTTATGCGACAGATACTATCGTAATCCTCCCGTAACCCTAACCGAGATAAAAAGTGCAAGAGTCCACACTATATACGTTATAGACGTCGATGGAATGGCTGTACAGGAAGTTGACTCGGAGTTTTACATTAAGAAGTTAAACTGAACGATAATTTTTAATGTTGTTAACTGAAATCTTCCGAAAAACTCAGCTAAAATTCTAACAAGACTATATTGGTGTTGGATAGGCATCAATGCTGACATCTCTGAAACAAAAAATAACTGCAAGAAGCCACAATGCATGAGGATCTATGAATTCTTGAAAATTGTTTCTAGATGAGTTTATATGATTGTATGTTGCTTTTGGGGAGAAGACACAGGTAGGGAGGTGTGCGGAGTGAAAACGGTTAACCATGTTTTTGAGTTAATAGGGGAAACGCCCATGGTTAAAATTAACAATATGAATCCAAACCCCAATGTTGAAATTTATGCTAAGCTGGAATGGTTTAACCCTATGGGTTCTTTAAAAGACAGGATAGCTTTAAGGATGATAGAAAGGGCTGAGAAAGAGGGGAAGTTGACTAAAGACAAAATAATTTTGGAGGCAACTTCTGGGAATACCGGGATAAGCCTTGCTTGGGTTGCTGCTCTTAAGGGCTATAAATGCACAATTGTTATGCCAGAATTTGTTTCCATCGAAAGAAGGAAAATACTTAAGGCGTTAGGAGCGGAACTAGTTTTCGTCAAAAGTGAGGCAGAGCTAGTTGCCAAGGCAAGAGAAATGGCGAAAAACCCAAAGTACTTTATGACTGATCAATCTTCAAATGAAGAGAATTGGAAGACGCATTATCAAACTACTGGTGAGGAAATCTGGAATCAGACCGATGGAAAAATAACCCACTTTGTTGCTGGCATAGGAACTTCAGGAACGCTTATGGGAGTTGCCAGAAAACTGAAAGAGCATAATCCAAACATCCAGATAGTGGCGGTGCAACCCTCCCGCCCAGGCAATAAACAACAAGGACTACTGAACCTGGAGGAATTTCGCCCAGAGATCTTTAATCCAGAAGAGTTGGACGAAATGGTTATGGTAAGCGATGAAGAGGCATTCGAAACTGCCCGGGATCTATTCCTGAAAGAAGGACTGTTTGTGGGAATTTCTTCCGGATCTGCTATGTATGGAGCTATAAAAAAAGCTAAGGAAATAGAAGAGGGACTAATCGTAACTTTATTTGGAGATCATGGTTTCAAATATTTAAGCACAGAACTCTTTAGCTAGCGCAAGCAGAAGTGAACAGCTTCAGCATTATATGTGAAGCTTAAATACCAAAGGAGTGCATCGGATTGGTCCTAGTTGAAATGGCTTTAATTACCTAACAGATGGAGTTAAATATTCAGAGGAAGAAGTGGCCTCGAAATTAGCGGATAGATTCGAAAATCAGCGGGTAAATCTCTTTTT
>JAVZIQ010000068.1:0-7365 GCA_038871175.1 Bathyarchaeia archaeon
GTCCCGCAACTGCATATCTGAATTCCTTGTCCTTTTCAATCAGGCTTAGAAACTCCTCTTTTAATGTCAAAGTTTACCCAGAGATATTGTGAAGGCTTTCATATTAAAATGATTCTGTCCACGGAATGCTGAGAAAGAAGGACTTTAATTCTTTGGTGTTTTGTTTAGATTTTAGCTTTTGTTGTTTTAGTTTGGCTCTGCGGCGGGTGATCACCATTGCTGTTATCGCCATCGTTGCCATTATTGCGGATGCTAATGTGACAAGCATGGTTGTTTGCCTGGCAGTTTGCTGTTGGCTTTCTAGAGATATTAAGATTAGTTTTTAGTTTTATTGGGTTTATTATGTATTTTGTATCTTGGTTTAAAGCTGCGTTGAAGCCTTCTGTTTTTGAGGCTTATTGGATAGTGCATCTCTGGATAACGAGCATTGCCTTCGCCGCCACCAGCCGCAACTCCAAAGGTCCCTTAGAAACTCGATGAGAATGCAATCATATGAGGCTATTTAAAGTTCTTCACTCAGCGAAATTAGCGGATAACTCGCTTTATCCGAAATATTTATCTTTCAGATAAATATTCCATTCTGATGATGAAATATGTCTGAGACAGTTGAGGTTAAGGTTGGTAAGAGAGGCGAAATTTACACCACACGAGAGATGCGTAAGAAAATAGGTCTTATCGTTGGTGGGAAGGCCTTAGCAAAGGTAGATGAGGGCAAGTTGATAATTGAACCAAAGCCCACAGCGCTCTCCCTCCTTAAAAAGCCCAGGATAGGTGTCAAGCCAGTAACCCCTGAGGAGATGTCCAAGCTTAGGCGGGAACTTGTTGAAGAAACTGAACGCATATAAAGACGGTAGGGCTTTTCTGGATACAACTTTTCTCCTTCCCTTCTTCCAGCTGGACATAGCAGTTGAAGCCTTCACCATAGAAAATTTCGAAGACTATCTACAGGGACTTTCCGAAATTCATGTAAGCGAGTTATCCGTCTTTGAGGCGAAGGCCAAAATATTCAGGCTTTCAAGGAAGAATCCCGCCTACACAACTGCGCTGAAAAACTTTGGAAGAAACCTAACCTTACTAAGAGAGGATGAAAAATTCTTCTTCCACCCATACATGGAATTCGACGACGTACAGTTCAACCTGATATCATCAATAAATCAGAACCTTGACAGCTTCGACATAATAATACTGGCTCAAGCCTCAAACATAGGGCTACTCATCACAGAAGACAAGGAAATCCTCAGTTTAAGGCAGCAGGAAAAATTTAAGAAAAACCCACTTTCGAGAAAACTGTTAATCAAGCCATGGAAAGAACTTATCCACCTGTGATTGGCACACGCCCAAAGAAACATGCATAATGAAAATTCATTTCACTTTAATTTTAGGCTATTTTCAGACCACATAAGGAGTTATGAAAGTAGGGCACAGGCTTCTGCTGAAACTTTCCAATTACCCCAACTTTAAGCCTTTAAGAGCTCGCTTACAAAGCCATACCACAATTCATGACCAACAAGACCCCTCCACAATCCAGAAGCCAGAACTAAAGCTTTACTCACCTAAGAATTGTTGCGGCGCATCCGTAAACGTCAAAGCCATCAACTATAACCCTAACCTTACTGAAACTCCAGAACTCACCAGACAAACTGAAAACTTCGGAAACTTCCAATCAAAATTTATGGATGCAAAAACCGTTAACGTGAGCAGCATTATAGAAACAACCATTTTGTTCCATTTGCATTCGAATATCTTCATAGATTAAATCAGCAAAATTTGTTTTAAGCAATTAAAACTTTGCAAGATATTGCCAAAGGTTTTGAGCCACCCTCTAAGTTATCATTATCGCTATTCAACATTCCATTAATGTTAAGTTGCCCCATCTGTCGGCCAGTCTAGCATCTTTTTAAATTTTACACCCACCCACCTGCTTGAAGAAAGGGGTGGCTGCTTTCAAAAGGTTTAGTTTTTAGGTTTAAATTTTGGTGTAGATTTCTATTTTTAGGTTTTTTGCGATTTCTATGGCTTTTTCCTCTGCATATGGCGTTATAATTAGCAGTCTTGACGGTTTCTTCCCCTCGACTTCGCTGTAAAGCTGAGTTTTTCTTTTAAAGGCTGCTACGTCGGATGGTCTAACGTGGGATTTTAGTTCGATTAAAATTATTTTCTCGTCGTGTATGGCTACGTCTATGTCTATTTGGGCTGGATATCCGTAAACTATGCCTTTCTCATCAAACCCTATCCATTTTTCAACTTTGAATTTGAACTCTTTCTCTATGAGTTGCTTGAGACCCTCTCTAAATGCTTCCTCGCTTATTAACCCCCATCTTGCTCCTAAGGCAGATATATGTCTTTCAACAAGCATGAAGCCCCTGTTCATATCCTCCCTAAGCTTAGCAATTTCCTCATCATGCCTCTTAAACCCTGCAACCATATCCTCCCTAAGCTTGGCAAGCTCCTCATCATACCTTCTAAAGCCAGCATTCATATCCTCCCTAAGCTTAGCAATTTCCTCATCATGCCTCCTAAAGCCAGCAACCATATCCTCCCTAAGCTTGTTCATGTCTTCCCTCAACTTAGCAATTTCCTCATCATGCCTCCTAAAGCCAGCAACCATATCCTCCCTAAGCTTGTTCATGTCTTCCCTCAACTTAGCTAGTTCCTCATCATGCCTCCTAAAGCCAGCAAACATATCCTCTCTTAGTCTTATCTGCTCCTCTCTAAGTCTTATCTGCTCCTCCCTGAGTTTGACGAGTTCTTCCTCGTGTCTATCCAGCCTTTTAAGAATTTCCTCTAGTCCAATTAGTCCAGCAACTGCATATCTGAATTCCTTGTCCTTTTCAATTAGGCTTAGAAACTCCTCTTTTAATGTCAAAGTTTACCCAGAGATATTGTGAAGGCTTTCATATTAAAATGATTCTGTCTCCTTTATGGCTGAAAAGAAGCTCATTTCTTGTTTTTAGTATGTGAGGGTCTATGTTGCTTACTAGTTTTTGTCTTCCTATTTTGGAGGCGGCATGAGAGAAAAGTTATTCATCAACATTTCGGCGTAAATTTTTAAACTTGGCCTGGAAAATAGTTAAACAAACCACCTTGAACACAAAATCAAATTTCAATTATTATGTTAAAAGAAAAGAAAAGCCTATCTTATGCACAGAATTTCTCCTATTAAAAACGTGAGAAACATATCAATCAGCTACCTCTGCGAAGTTGTAAGGTTTCAAACGCTGAGGCTAACGTTTAATTAAGGGAGGAACAGTTTGTTAAACGGGCAGGCCGTGGGCTTCGTCAAGGTAAGGTTTAGGATTATAAACCCAGTTGATAGAGAAAAGTATTTGGATGTCGAAGGCGTCGTTAACACAGGGGCAATTTACACGGTCGTAGGCAGGGCACTACTTGAATCCATAGGTTTGAAGTCTGTTGAAAAGAGAAAGTTCAGAGAATTCGGCGGAGAAGTGGAAAGGGAAATAGGCATCGCAGAAGTAGAACTTATGGGAAGAAAGGGAGGCATAACGCTAATCTTCGGAGAGAAAGACGACACGGCCATCCTTGGAGTCACAGCATTAGAAGCATTAGGACTTGAAGTAGACCCAATACGAAACACATTGAAGGAAGCACAACTACTAATGCTCATTGAAGAATAAGAAACAGACAAGAAACACATAACACATTCAAAAAAAGCGCCATACAAAATCGTTCTTCACCTCAAATCTCTAGAGGCTCAGGTCCTTTTAAGCCAATAAAGAACAGAATCCTTTCAATATAAATTGTTATGAACATTTTAAGAAACAAAAATTGAGCCTGAAAAGAGTTTTAAGGGCACTCGTCCAGAAATACGTGTAATCCCTCCAATTCAATCCATAGTAGTAGGAGCCTACCCCATAGTCCATAGATACCTCAAAGTATTAAAAATCTCCGTGAAAAAGTTTTAAAGGGGTCTATCGACCACAAGATTCCCAGCATTATACCTTCAAGTAACACTTGAATTTTTTAATTTTCTTCATAATAGAGAAAAATTTTTAAGAATTTTTCTCTATAATTATGCTTATGTGTTCAGCCAGAATAATGGACTATGTTTCTGAGTGGATCACTAGAAGAATCGCTGTAGGTGTAGAGAGGGAGCTGGCGGTTCCCTGGAGGAAAGATAAGGTAATATCAATTATTGGTCCTCGCAGGGCTGGAAAAACCTACTATTTCTATCAGCTCATAAGTAGTAATCGTGAGAATTCGCTGTACCTCAACTTTGAGGATACGCGGCTTTATAATGTGGACTTTATGGGCATAAGGGATTTGATGAGGGCTTACGTTGAGGTTTCGGGAAGAGAGCCCATAAACATATTCTTCGATGAAATTCAGAATGTAAAGGGTTGGGAGAGGGCTGTAAGGGAAATTCTGGATCTGCAAAGGTACAACATTTTAGTGACGGGATCATCGTCTAAGCTTCTAAGCAGAGAAATAGCCACGCAGTTAAGGGGGAGGACCTTCTCTTACATGCTCTTACCCTTCAGCTTCAGAGAGTTTCTTAAAGCCAGAAATGCAACTGTACAGGAGCAGTTGACAATGGATATGGCGGCCAAGATAAAAGCCCACTTGAGGGATTACCTGGAGTATGGCGGCTTCCCAGAGGTCGTTTTCGAAGAAGCTGAGAAGGCAAGAGTTCTTAAAGAGTATTCCGACATGATCCTATTCAAAGATATTGTTGAAAGGCACAGCCTTAGAAACATAAGCCTCGCAAGATTCCTACTTTCATTTTTTCTCCAAAACTTTTCACAGGAATTCAGCGTGAACAAGATACTTAAATCTTCAGCGCTTAAAGGGTTCGGTAAGAACACCCTCTACAACTATGCTGATAAGGTCCAAGATTCCATAGCCATATTCTTCCTTAACAGGTACTCATCTAAAGTGTATCAAAGGGAGAGCTGGCCCAAAAAGGTTTACCTATGCGATACAGGCCTATCAAAAGTTGCAAAATTCTCCGAAGACATGGGGAAACTCATGGAAAACACAGTCTTCCTAGAGTTAATCAGGTCAACAAACAGAAAACCTATGCTTGAAATCTACTACTGGAAAAGCAATCAAAAGGGGGAAGTAGACTTCATCTTAAAAGAAGGCCTCAGAATAGAAGAACTGATACAAGTAACCTACGCCGCTGGAAAAGATGAAATAGACAAAAGAGAGATAAGCTCACTCCTAGAAGCCTCTAAAAAAACAGGCTGCAACAACCTTCTAATAATAACATGGGACTACGAGGACAAAGCCACAATAGAAAATAAAACAATAAATTTCACACCCCTTTGGAAGTGGCTAATACGCCAAGCCCAATCGTGAAATGAAATCACTAAAAAGCACGAAGGAGCCCAGAAAGGGATAGTGTTGAAAACCTAGAACCTCAAAGCCAAATGGAGAGACATAGCCAAAATCAAAATGCCCGCGGCCATATGCGCGCAGGGTATCCAAATTGAGAGGCGCTTTTACACCTTCAAACAGCAGTATTTCAACCTTCTTAGAACATCAAAGGATTGAGGTTACGGGATCAAGCAGTCTAAAGGATTCTCCTTTATAGAGTGCAAGGCGACAAAGTTAAAACCTTTTTTGACGATTTTGTTCTCGAGGAAAACCAGTTGTCTTCCATGGGAGTGTGCAAATTTTGCGGAGGAACCTTTAGCAAGGGAAATATGAGGAGACACCTTGACTCCTGCAGAAAAAGGAAGGTTCAGAATTTCCCAGCTGGGAGAACGAAGTTTTTCCACATTGTAGTGGAGGGGGAAGATGCTCCAGAGTATTGGCTTCATTTGGATGTAAGGGCAAACTCCAAACTTGAAGACCTAGACCGCTTTCTAAGAGAAATTTGGCTGGAGTGCTGCGGCCACCTCAGCGCCTTCACCATTAACGGGAAATTATATTACTGTGCACCTTACATGGAAAGACCCAACGAGCCGACTGATAAAAGCATGGACTTCAGGCTTGAGGAAGTGCTCACGCCTGGAACCAAGTTTAAACACGAGTACGACTTCGGCACAACAACAACGCTTAGGCTTAGGGTTGTTTCCGAGAGGATGGGAAGATGGAGGAGAAAGCCAATACAGCTTATGGCGAGAAACCTTCCTCCAAGGATAAAATGCGACTTCTGCAATGCAGAGGCTACAAAAGTGTGCCCATCATGCGGGCTGAGCGATTGGGGTGTCAGCTGGCTATGCAACCGCTTCGCAACCACACATAATTGCGGACAAGAGTGGTTTCTACCGGTTGTTAACTCCCCGCGGACAGGAGTTTACGGTTACACGGGAGCTTAAGCCACCTATTCTAAAAGGATGAAAATAAAGGCAAATGCTACACGTGTTGCCTAGTGGTTTATTAAGACGCGTAGGATTTGATTGCTAAAAAGGTTAGGATGGCTTTGCTGTTATTCCCTTCTATAAAGAGAAGTTAAGGCAAACGAGGCTGATCTTCACGGTAAAATCGTTAGTTTCTGTGGTAAACGAAAAAGCAGGGATATAAGGAAACGACGACAAGGGGTACGGGACTTCAAGTGCTTATAAAACTTGGAGCAAACCTTCTGGAACCTAAAAGCGTTAAACATGTTATGGCGCTGCAGAATTGGAATGACTCCAACAAAGAAACAACTGTTCACGCATATGCTCCCTTCATGAAGTGAGCTGGTTTAAAATGGAAAAAGCCTCGATATAAAGCTGTAAGGAAACTCCCATTCCTGCCCCATGAAAGAGAAGTCGACGACCTAATAGCTAGCTGCAACAGTAAAACAGCGACTTTCCTCCAAATAGTTAAGGAGTCTGGTGCAAGGGCTGGTGGACTCTTTAACCTTAAATAGACCGATGGAGATTTCGAAACCGGAACCATAACTATAAAGCCTGAGAAAAGTAGCAACTCGAGGTCTTCAAGTTATTGATAAACTCTTTTCCTGTGTCTGACACTGTAGAATATAACAGCCTTTTCCGTCTCATCTATTGTATATATAACTCTGTAGTCGCCGATTCTAAGACTCCATTTGCCTGACAGTTCTCCTTTTAGGGACCTGCCTATTTTTGGATCTTCTGCAAGTTTTCTTATTGCAGAATCTAATCTAACTTTAAGCTTGATTTCGAGTTTTCGGAAGTCTCTCTCAAAACGCCTAGTAACCTTAAGCCTATATTTCTCCAGCTTTTTTCAGCTCCTCGATGAATTCATTGTAGCCTCTGACTCTTCCAGCTTTAATGTCATCTTCAGCTTCCTTAATGGCTTTTAAAGCCCCTTCATCTTCAAGCAGGTCAAGAGTTTCCAAAAGCTCCTCGAGTAGGCTGCTAACCTTCAAAAGAAGGACCCTATCCTCGTCGGAAAGCAAGACACGACCAGCAGTCATAACTTCACCAAAATAAT
>JAVZIQ010000069.1:0-7215 GCA_038871175.1 Bathyarchaeia archaeon
GGAAACTGGATATCCAACACAAACGTCCTAACACCAGACGACTATGAAACATTAGACCCATACACAGGCTCATGGCAAAACAGAGCCCTACTATGCAAAATCTACAGAGCAACAGGCCTAACACCCTTCATGCAATTTCCAAAATAGCCGTTGAAATTGTCCCCAAAAACAATTTTTATCCCATTTTTCAGTTTTTAAGGCTGGATAATTTTAGATAGAAGTCTAGGTATATTGTAAAGCATTTTAACAGCGTTTTTAACTAGGCATGTTGATCGTTAGGGCTATAAAATAGTCAATGCCTTAATTGAAAGTTTATGATTAGTGTAAAGGTTCTTTTAAAGATTTGAGATTTAACGGTTATGGTTTACGTTTGAAAGCGGTCTAATGTGCTTGCAACGGTGTGGGCTTCCCATATGGCTTCAAGTATTCTGCGGGGTTCTTTGCAGTCGCCTATTGCGTAAATCTGCATAACCTTTCCGGTTAAAGCTTGGTAAAGTTGGTTTTCAGGGTTTAGGCCTATTGCTAAAGCTATGGTGTCGCATTTAATCTCTTTGCTTCTGAATTGATTGTCTATTACTGTGACTCCTTCCTCTGTTATTTCTTGAATGCTTGTGTTAGTCATTATCTCAACTTTGTATTGTGTGAGGAGGTTTAGCAGCATAAGCCTGTTGGGTCCTGCCACAGGGAGACCGGCTGTCATCAAATCAGGCAGTTTCTCGATGATTGTTACTTTTTTCTTTTGTTTGGCCAGCCATAGGGCTGTTTCGCATCCTACTAGGCCGCCGCCCACAACCATAACGGATTCTCCAGCTTTCTTTTTACCTAGAAGCAAATCTACACATGTGGCAACGTTTAATTTTTCAACTCCCTTTATTTTCGGCTGAATGGGTTTTGATCCTGTTGCAACGATAACAACGTCTGGTTTTTCCCTTTCGACAAGCTCTGGAGTAACCTCTGTGTTAAGGATTATTTTCACTCCTGCCTTCTTTAACTGAAGCTTGTACCAGTTAAGCAATCTTTCATAGTCTTTTTTAAAGTCAGGAACAGAGGCTTCAAGGAGGTGTCCCCCTAAATGTTCACCTCTTTCGTATAAGGTTACTTTGTAACCCCTCAAGGCTGCCACTCTAGCCGCTTCCATCCCAGCCACTCCCCCGCCTGCAATCAATATTTGTTTAGCCTTTATGGCGGGTTTAAGCTCGTAAAGCCTTTCCCTGCCGGCGGATGGGTTTACGGCACAGCTTACTGGTTTAGACTCATGCAGCCTTCCATAGCAGCCTTCGTGGCAGCCTATGCAAGGCCTTATATCTTCTATTCTTCCCTCAAACACTTTAATGGGCCAGTAAGGATCAGCCAGTAGAGCCCTTCCAAGGGCTATCATGTCTGCTTTACCTTCTTCTAAGGCTTTCTCTGCTAGTTCAGGTATGTCCATTTTTCCTGCAACCAAAACAGGGACGTTTACCGCTTTCTTAAGCTTCTCTGAAAAGGTTAGGTAGCATCCGTGATCCATGTAGGTGGGCGGGTGAGCCCAGTACCATGCATCGTAGGATCCTGCATCTGCGTCGAAGGCGTCATATCCCGCTTCTTCCAGCATTTTCGCCGCTTCCAGGGATTCTTCAACGTCTCTGGCAGCCTCATGGAAAACCTCGCCTGGAAGTCCTCCCTTACGCCAATCTTTTACATAGCTTTTAACGCTGAATCTAAGCGCAACTGGAAAGTCTTTACCCACTCTATCTTTAATTGCGTGGAGAACTTCTATGGGAAATGTAAGTCGGCCTTTTAGATCTCCTCCATATTTGTCTGATCTTCTGTTCCACATGGCAATGGTGAACTGGTCAAGCAGATAACCTTCATGCATTGCATGTATCTCTATCCCATCAAATCCAGAGGCAGCCACTATTTCAGAAGATTCTCCAAAGGCCTTAACCAATCTTTCAACCTCCTCTGTTTTCAGCTCCCTGCATGTAATTTTTGGATCCCAATAGTTTGGAATCGCTGAGGGAGCCACAGGCTTTGTGGCGAGAATTTCAGGAATGCCTACACGTCCAAATCCAGCTGTGAGTTGACAGAAAATTTTAGCTCCATAAGCGTGCACAGCCTCCGTCAATTCTGCGGCGCACTGAATAAAACGCAGCGGATTCAGCGAAGTGATGGGCTGGGTTGTCATGAGAAATTTTTCAATCTCGTTTTCAACTTTAGTGACGCCTGTAATTATTAGGCCCACCCCGCCTTTAGCCCTTTCAGCATAATAATCAACCAGCCTTTGAGTTGCCGTACCATCAGGATTTGAAAGCCCCACAACACCCATTGGAGCCATGGCAATTCTATTCTTAACCGCAACCTTTCCAATTCTAGTGGGCTCAAAAAGTCTTTTGAAAAACCCCATATTTCTTCCCCCTTCCGTATACAATTTCCTTCACTTTAGGAATTTGCGTTTTATCATTTTCTCCTGTATTTTTGCAGTTGCCCTAGAGGTTATCATTATCTTATCATTATCCGTTCAGAAGTACTTTGCTAGGTCTCTTCCTAGCAGGCTTCTTGCTATGGTGTTCTTTTGTATCTCCTTTGTCCCTTCAACTATGTCGTTTTTCTTAGCCCATTTGTACCATCGTTCAATGTGGTATTCAGCTAGGTAGCCGTATCCGCCGTAAACGTCTATGGCTAGGTCGCAGGCTTCGAGGGATAATGATGATCCGTAGTATTTCATCATGCTTGCCAGTTTTACAGCTTCTTCCATGTAAGTTTTTTCAGCTCTTGCCTTTTCTAAGAGTTTTATGGCTCTGAAAAGGAGGGATTTTCCAAGCTCCACTTTTGTTGCGGTTTCAGCTATTCTATGGGCTAGGCCTTGGAAACCTCCAATTTTCCTTCCGAAGGCTTCCCTTTCCTTAGCGTATTTTATGGCCATTCCAAGGGCTGCTTCAGCTGCTGCCACGCCGAAACATCCTATTTTAATCCTCGTTATGGGCAGCCATTGAAGCGTTTGATGTAAGCCTTTATTTAGGTATTGTGGGCCGCCTAAAATGTCGTCTTCAGATGCTGAATAGTCAGTGAATGTAACCTCGCTTGTGGGAGATATAAGCCAACCCATTTTTCCATGAATGGGTAAAGCCTCTACGCCAGGTTTCCTCTCCACAAGGAAAAGCGTTTGGCCTCTGTATGGAGGCTTCGCTTCTGGATCAGTTTGAACCAGAACGTTTGCCACATTGAAAATTTCCCCGTTTGTAACGAAAGTTTTCGTTCCATTCAACTTCCATTCTTTAACGCCTGTTTTTATGGCTTTTGTATCTAAAATACGGGTTAAATCGCTGCCTCCAGCCGACTCTGTGAACATAGAAGCCATAACAACTTCCCCTTTAGCAAGCGAAGGCAGCCACTTTGCCTTTTGATCATGGGTTCCGAAGTCTATTAGAAGTTCAACCCCAAATTGTGTGCTCATCATAATCGTATCCGCCAATGGCGGATCAACTTTGGCAACCTCGTAGAGGCATATGTAATGCTCCAGCAGACCATACCCTTGCCCGCCATATTCTTCCGGAATGTGAAGGCTTAAAAAGCCCTGTTGACTTGTTTTTCTGTAAAGCTCCCATGGAAACTTTCCCATCTCTTCGTATTTTCTGGAATTTTCCGGAGTCAGCTCCTTCTCGGCGAACTCTCTTACAGCGCTTTGAATAAGTCTTTGTTCCTCGGTTAAATCAAACCCCAAGAACATAGCTAGAAATTAGTTTAATTCTAAATAAATTTTACTCAGCCTAGTATAATTTGTGAAATGCATTCGTCGATATTATCGCGCTAAGGCAAGGATGCCATTATCAAAGTTTTCTTCAAAATAGACTTGCGGTTGGAAAAACTTGGCCGATTTACTTATGGAGGGCTGTTGTTAAGATTTTAGTTTGCTTTTTATGTCTGTGAAACCGTAAAGCTTTAATAAAGTTGTGTTTATCAACTCAGTTTCGTGATGTGACTGTTTATGTGTAGTGGATCTAGCCAGTTTTTTGAGGATTATCGGAAGAAAATGCTTAGAAGTAAGGGTCCTTTGAAGGGCATTAGAATCTTAGAGGTTGCCAATTACATATTGGGTCCTGGGATTTCAATGTTTTGTAATGATATGGGCGCTGAGGCTATTAAGGTTGAGCTTCCTCCTGAGGGAGATTATATGAGGTCTACTCCCCTTGAGGGGAAATGGTGGAGGGACTGTTCGCTTTCTTATGCGCATATGGGTAGGAACAAGTATAGTTTAGGTTTGGATTTGCATCTTAGGGAGGCACGGGAGGTTTTTCTTAAATTGGCAGCCAAGTCGGATGTGGTTATAGACAACCTTCGACCAGGAGTTATGGAGAGAAGGTTTGGGGTGGGTTATAGGCAGATAAGAGAAATTAATCCTAGGATAATTTATGTGGGGCTTACGGGTTATGGTCAGTGGGGACAGTGGGCTGAGGAGAACAGGCCTTCTTTTGATGGTGTAGGCCAAGCTTTAAGCGGTTTGGCTTCTATAACAAGGTTTCCAGGGAGGTCTCCCCTTAAGAGTTTTCTTTTTATGGCTGACATTCTTGGCGCCTTAATAGGATGGGTGGCCACTTTATCTGCTCTTTACTACCGTGAAAAAACAGGGAGGGGACAGTTCATTGAGCTTTCCCAGGTTGAGAACTTAATCCGCATGCTTGATTGGACATGGCTTTGGGTTTATTTCACTGGTAAAAATAGGGAGGCCACTGGAAATTTGGATGTGGCCATAGTTCCCATGGGAGTTTTCAAAGCTGCTGACGGATACGTTGCCATAGCAGCTCCAGCTCATGAAGAGTTTAAGGGTCTATGCCTAGCCATGGGTATGCCTGAACTAGCTGAAAACCCCAAATTTGGAGATTATCTAAGCAGGGTTAAGGAGGAAAATCAAAACGAACTTTACAGCATAATAGGTGAATGGTGTAAAAAACAGCCTTCAAGCCTTATAATGGAGCTTGCTGAAAAACATGGGTTTGCAGCTGAACAGGTTAGGACGGCGAAGGAAATATACAATGACCCTCATTGGCTTGAGAGGGGATATTTATGGGACATAGATAGCTGCGAGTACGGTGTCCACAGAGACTCAACATTTCCAGTTAAGATGTCTGAAACCCCCGCGCTTCCTCCTAAGTGGGGATGTAGACCTGTAGGCTTAGATAACGAGTTTATATTAACAACTCTGCTTGGAATGAGCATGGAGGAGATAGAGAGACTTTACGAAGTTAAAGCTTTAGGCAAATGGATTGAAATGCCTGGGAAGAGGCCTCCTCCAATTCTGAGGCAGCATCCAGAAGCGGAATATTACGCTCATAAAATTTAATGGTGAAAGCCATGGATGAAAAAACTTTAGAAGAGAAAATTAAAGAGGTTTTAGACAGGAAGTATGATGAACGTTGGGAGGATTGGATAAGGAGTAGGGATGATCCAGCTAAGGCGGGTATGAAGCCTGAGGCTCTAGACGACGTTATGGTTCTTGACCTTAGCTACAAAAACTTTGCAGGCATATTCTGCTCTTCACTTCTCGCAGAATGGGGAGCTGAAGTTGTCAGAATTGAGCCTCCATCTGGGGATGTGGCTAGACTTTGGACACCTTATGGCTTTATTCATAAAGATGTGGGTTTAGCCTACCTAAACGAGGGGAGAAACAAGTATCATATAACATTAAATTTGGAGCTTGAGGAAGGACGTGAAATATTCAGGGACCTGGCGGCTAAGGCTGATGTAATAATAGAAACTTTTAAACCGGGAACCATGGACAATTGGGGGATTGGATACAAACATCTTAGGAATATAAACCCAGGCTTAATATACGCAGCGATAACGGGATATGGACAGTTTGGACCTAGATCTGGAAGCAACATGCCTGACTATGACGCTACAGCCCAAGCTAACTCAGGAATTATGTCAGCATGCGGAGAACCTCTTGATCCATCTAAACCTCCTGAAGAACAGCCCTGGGCTGCACCAACAAAAACTGGAAATTGGATGGCTTGGTATGCCACTGGAGGATTTACAGCTGGAACCATACTATGCGCACTAATTTATAGGAGGCTTACAGGTAAGGGACAAATGCTTGACTGCTCCACAGCTGAAGCCTACCACAGGCTTGACATAGGCCATTTAGTAACTCTATGGGAGGAGTATGGCAAGATTCATCCCAGAACTGGAGGATTAGACTATGGTTTATGGCTGTACGGATTCTTCAACTGTAAAGATCAAACAGTTTTTCTAGGCGCCATAAGCATTGAAATGTGGTACGCCTTTGCAGACGCCATGGGAAAACTTGATGAATGGGGCCCTTCCGTATATCAGGAGCTTTTCCAGCTTATACCATGGGATGTACAGCAGAAAATGTTTCCAGAAGTTGAAAAAGAAACGAAGAAATACACCTTCCAAGAACTTCTTAAAAAATCTTTAGAATACTCTAAAACAGGCAAATTCGCTCCAAGGACATTTGCCATAGGCCCTGTGCAAAGCCCAGCAGAGGTTTATAAAGAAGATAACTGGTGGAAGAGAGGAGTTTTCCAGAAAATTAAGGATCCAGTATACGGAGAAGTTGTTGTGGCAAGGCAAGCCCCCCTAATGGAGGAAACTCCTCCAAGAATAAAATGGGTTTGCAGACCAGTAGGCTACGATAACCAATACATATACTCCAAACACCTTGGCTATGGCCCCAAAAAACTTAAAGAACTAAAAGAGAAAGGAATAATTTAACATAAGAAAAGAAGCTGCGCTGCCTTAAACTCTTACAAATTCCAGTGGAATATGGCCTAATCAATTATATACGACGGAATTTATTGAACCACTTAAATAGGCTTCTTAGGCGCACATCAAAAAAAGGAGGAAAAGTTTAAATTTCTAAGGGTTTTCCTTTAGTTTCAAGTCCAAGCCTTTTGGCCGTTAACATTACTATTATTATGATTATCCCAGCTATCAAGGGAATTATGGAGAGGGCTTCGCCTAAGCCAATAAAGTTTGCTAGAACTCCAATGAGTATTGTGCCGGAGAAGGCTATGATGCTTGCCAAAATTTGCATGAAACTTTCCATCGATCCCCTTATGCCTGTTGGAATGAGCTCGGCATACCATGTACGGGAGGTGTCGCATATTCCATTTAAACCCCAAACGTATAGCCAGAAAGTCACTGCAAAAACACTATTATGGGTACTGCTTCTCCAACTCCTAGAATAGAGGGTGTTCGCCAGCTTAAAAGCCCGCC
>JAVZIQ010000070.1:0-6463 GCA_038871175.1 Bathyarchaeia archaeon
AGCCAAAGCCTCAAACATATCAGCCTTCACGTTACAACGGCCACCATCCCAAAATTTCATCAAAAACTCATGGCTACATCATTAACCCTTCTTTCCATTCCACGGAAAGGCCAAGCAAATCGAGAAAACACGAAAAAGCTCTTACCTCACACATTACCTCAAAATATTTCCGTTCAAAACTCACACCTGCACGCTTTTTAAAGGGAAGATGTTGTCCTATTTGAGGGTGATGAAAGTTAAACAATGTAATCTCTCCTGCGCTTTTTGTCCAGTTTGAGGGCCTCCTTTATCATTTTAAGGTCAAACTCGTCCAGCACATCTGAAGCCTTTCGCCGCCTCTTTTTCACCTAAGCCCCCCTCCCAAACTTCTCAATTAAATTCGGAATGGCAATTTAAAAATAAAGATTATCCAGCTTCAACAGTCCACGGTGGGCGACTAATTTAATTGATTTTCGGTTTTATTTTACGCGCGTAAAAACGAAATCTATTATTGATTGCTGAGCTATTATCGAATTTGTATGGCTGAAGTTGATGTGCTTATAGTTCCAAGTCTCAGAAGTTCAGCTGTGAAGGCTGCAAATATGCTTGTAAATGGAAGTTATAATGTAGTTTTTCTAAATTATCCGTACAATCTTCAATCTTTCATTCGCAGTTATGCCTATGGCTTTGCATCATTAAAAGGTCTGGTTGAACGTGTAAAATGTGGAAGCTTTATCCCTGAACCAGTGAATTCATGGCTTTATCTAAATGAGCCTATACTAGAGGTGTTGCAAAGGCTTGGTAAGAACGTTAAAATCTTCTGTTACAAGGATGTAGACCACTATCACATGTTGGCGGATGCAGCTTCCAAAATAGCCAGCCTAACCTTAAGGGTAAACGTTACTGACAAGGTGGATGTTGATGAGTGGATTAAAACCATGACGGAGGCTTTTAGAACCGAAACAGCCGATTGGGAGGCAGAGGTGATAACCTTCAAAGCTGAAGGTAAAACTATATGTTTAGCAGGCATCGAGGGGTGGAAACTGGCTAAAAGAATAAGAAAGTTCGGACATAAAGCTAATGTTAAATGTGTTGAAAGGCTTTATTGCCTCAAGCCCCTCGAAACCTTTGAAATTCTCCTAGAAAAGGGAAAATTAACAAGGGAAGATGCCGAAAAACTCGTTAGAGAACACGCCAAATTCATAAGGGATTTTGTACTTAACACATGCAACGTTGACGAGGCATACCACTCTTGGCTGGAAAAACGTAAAATTATCGGCTTAGGCTTAAGTAGAAAACTTCAAGTTCCAGCATAATCTATGTTCAAGATCTCTCAGAAAAGGAAGCTTTTAACACTGGTTCTGATGGAAGTATAGGAAGGCGAAAGGAACACATTGTTTTGCCTACAGAAGACAAACTTCACCTTCAGCATCAAGTTTCAAGAACGCTTACATATTCGCTTGTAAAACACCCATTTTGCATAGCCTTTTATACTCAGCAAAGCCAACGTTGTACCAATCACAGAACCATGAAGAGTTAGGTGGCTCTTCCAGCTACAGGCAACAACCAGCTAAGCGAACATAGATTCAAGACGGGTTTAGCTGGTTTTAAGTTCTGATGAAAGACTACCGGTGACCTAAAACTTACATTAGCTTTCGCCATTAGAGGTGTGTATGTAAATGTTTGTCCCAATCACCCAGGACCCCAAACAACATAACCAGCCCTCCTCAAAACCTCAACCATCTCCCCAAAAGGAATCCCAGCCAAACCCTTAAACCTCACCTTAGACACCTTAACAAAACCCTCCTCAACATAATCCTCACCATTAACAAGCAAATGATGAATAATCACAAGCATCTTACGAGCCAAAGCAACCAAAGCCGTCTTCTACCACGCCTAGCAGCAACCCTAAGGTAGAAAAGCCTAAGCCTAGAATTTCTACAACGAGTGGCCGCGAACGCAGCTTGGTACATAATCCTCCTAACATTTTTGGATCCAGGAACCTTACGGGTTTCTGGGCATTCGCCAGCTTAACATCAAACCCCCTCCAAAGCAGAATAGATGGGAATCCAGTAAACGCCAGTAGACTCCATAACAACACTCCTACACCTATTCTTCTTAAGCCAAGCCTTAAATGCCTCTATGCCACCAGCATCCTTAACAAACCTCCTCGTCTCACAACCCTTACATGAAAGGATTGTAGCTACAAAATTGTCTCTATGCACGTCAACACCACAAGCACTACGAAGCATACAACCACCCCCAACACATATTTAGTGGTGTAGGAAGAGCCTCCACCTCATCCGCATGGACAAGTTGCTATACGGGCTTTCACCCCACTCCTCTAAGCGGACAGAAGGCCAAACCACGTTTTAGGACGAGGTCAAACCCCAAACTGGGAACGACTGCGCCATCCAACACCACCAAAGAAGAAAAAGAAACACCGGAGACAAAAACATTTGCATAGCAACTGGAAGTTTTTCCTCTTGAACATCGTCTCAACACGTGAAAAAGCGGCGGCATCTGCAGAAAAACTTCGAGTTTTATCAAAACTTTCAGTTTTCGATTATCCTTTTAAGTGGTTGTGTGGTCTAAAGATAATCGGAAGCCAATGTCTAGAAAGCCTTCCTGCTGGCTTTCGTTTTTAAGTTGAGGCGAAGAGAGATATGCGGTTGCAAAACGCCCCACTATTGAGTGGGGAATGACGAGATATAGTTAATGCGATATCTACAGCAAACAGGTACTCCAGTTGCAAAACACCCCACCATCGAGGGAGAATAACAAGTGGAAAAGAGGTCTAAGCGTCCCAAGTGCGGCGGTAGTAAGCTACAAAACACCCACCATTAAGTGGGGAATAACAATTCGATCCTAAGCTCTATCTCCCATTTAACATGAAGTTGCAAAGTGCCCTATCACTGGAGGAATGACAAGGTCACTGCGGTATCGTGGAAAGCTTCGCTTGCGTGCGCATGTGGCAAAACGTCTTGTCATTGAGGGGGAATAACAAGAGCAAAGTTTTTGCTCCAACGTTCTATGAAACTTCAGATGTTGCAAAGCGCCAGTCAGCTCAAAGATCACACCGCTTTCGCCCCGCAACAGCAAGCAAACATAGCCTATTCGAGCAGTTTTTTCTTTGCTTTTTCATATTCCTCTTTTGTTATTGCACCAGCGTCTAGCAGGTTTTTTGAGCTTTTCCAGCTCGTCAGCTATGCTTTCAGCGGTTGGTTGCTGGGTGGAGGGGTGGCTCTTTCCGTGGTTTCCGGCGCTTCAGGCTCCGCGGGTCTTGTGGAAGGTTTAGCTGAAACAGCGATGGACAGGCATGCCGCGACCAAGCTGATTATTCCTGAGATGCCCAAGAGGAGGAAACCGGAGAGCATCGCCCAGACGGAGTTTAGGTTCAATATTGTGTTTGAAAGTTCACGACCGTAGATTAGGCTGCCAATCTGACCAATCTGGCCAAGTGGTGAGAGCGCATTACTGATGTCTTAAACAGCCTTAAAGTTGAAGTACATAACGCCGCATGAGAAGAGTATGCCGCTAACCAATAAAATTGTTCCCGTAACTAACTGTTTAACCCTTCTCGAAATGGGGAGGGAGAAGACAGCGGCGCCCACCGTCGCTGTCAACAGCGCGCTGGCTTCAAGGGTTGGTTCTGAAAGAAGAGGCCCCGCGCCAATTATATCACGGAAAACTTGTGGGATTCCTTGATATGCGATAAAGTATATCAGAACTATGGAGACTAACCTTGTTGCCGCGCCTACAAGATTTGACTCCGAAGCCCTGGCGCGGTAGGCTTCAAAACCTGCAAGCAACAAGATCGACCCCGCAATCTCTATTGGAAATAAAAACGGCAACTTCAAAGTAGCTGCTATGATGGCCACGCCGATCACATGAACGCCAGCATGAGTGAAAAGGCGGAAACCGAAGATTTCATTGTGTCAATTTTAAATCTACGATCTCTGGCAGATTTCGAGTTTTTGATTACCGTAAAACTAAAGTAGATTGCGCATATCACGCTCATGGCAAGGAAAAACATGGACACTGCAAGCCAAAGCGGCATCTGTCCGATGATTTGACGCCAATACTCTGGTACGATCGAAGAGTATTTTAGGATTATCTCTTCAATTACAGCGATAATCCGACAAAAGTTAAGCAGTATCCAGCGCCAAAAACGAGGCCAGCATAACAGCCGAGATTTTTAATTTGAGATGAAAAAGAAGAAATGAAACCTTCTTCGCTCATCAAACACACACCACACGTAGTATTCTCAGTCCAGTAAACTTGAAACTGGAGAACTTAAAAGGGACAACCATGACGCAATGGCTACTGGGTTTCTTAATTGATGTCCGCAACATCTCTAGACAATTCGCCATAGTGTATTTCATTCCACAGTATTCGCGTTCTGCCAGATCGGATGAAAAGATCTTTAATCCTGCTCCGCAATTTGTGCATTGAAGCGGCTGTACGACCTTTACCACGCTTTTTTCAACAACCCGTTCTTCACCCATTACTGCCGATTTCCGTTGTTCTTCCACAATATTGTTTGCCAACTCTTCTATTTTGTCGTTTAAAAGTTTTTGCAACTCATCTATCTGCGTGAGATAGTTCAATATTTCATCATCTCCTTTGTTTTTCCTTAAACTTTTAACCACGCAAGATATTAGCCTGTTCCGCTTCGTTTTTCTATCATGAGCATTTGTTTTATTATGAGGGGGTTGTCTCAGAGTTTGAGCTATGGATGTCAACGCCTGTTTTTAAAAAAATGTTAAATCGTTTTCTGAAATTCTGGCACCCACTATCTTGCTGATGCGCTCTAGCACCTCAACTTTTGCATAGTCCAACCTCAATTTTAGTCGCCTTTTTCAAATAAATTGTAGAATCTGCCGATACAACGCTTTCATTTCAGCTGGAGAACCTTCAAGTTGTATAAGCTTTTTGCCGTGAACTTCCAAGATTCCAGTCTTATGGATTAAGCCTCTTTCCTTATATTTCACTCCATGCAACTCCTCCTGTTTTACTGAAACCACATCATCGCTTTTGATCAGCAGTCCACGTTTTGCGTAAAGCAGAAGCCGCTTATTGGTTGTAAGCAACTTATATGTTTTCCGCCGTACCTAACGCTTTGACCACCGTGGAAACGAACATCTTCCCCTGGAAGAAGATAATCTTCTAACGGCATATTACATCCCTAAAATGATGAGTAGTATGAACGTTAAAATGCGCGGTTTGCCCGTATTTCACGGCAAATCAGCTTTTAACCCTCAGATTTTATAATGTTTTAGAAGCATATCAGTGGCTCAGTATGGGCTGGGAAGCCGAGGTCGAAAGCAAGCTCCACCATTACTGATGTATACGTTTGCAATAGCCCTTACACAAACAGCCCTAACACCCCCTCTGAACGTTGTGGGCGCTCTGCTTCCATCAGCCACAGCAAAACTTGGGATTTCGTCGCATTTTTGCCATAGTTGCGCAAGAAACGCTTTTTCCCGCCCATACGGCGTTTTGCGCCGCCGGGATGTTCGCTGCTCTCGTTTTCTAAAGGCTGTTTGTTCTGTATGCTGTTTTTCCACGTGTTGCTCTCTCCACACGTTGTTTGTTGGACTTGCTTGCGCGCTTGCATGCAAAGGTGGCCGTTCAGGGCTAAGGTTCTCGATCTTTAATTTTAAAGTGCTGGAGCCTTCGTTTAGTGGGTTGATGTTGGTCGACATGGCTGATCCTGCAGACGTGCTGCGCGAGGTTAGGCGTGTTATCGAGAAGAACGGTATGGCCAGCTTGAGCGAGCTTGAGAGGGCTTTAGGCGTTTCGAGGAACTGGCTGAGCGGGTTCATGGCTGCGCTAGAGGCTTTAGGCATAGTGGACTGCAGGGGAACCAAGACTTACAAGCTTTACATGGTTAAGCAGA
Source organism: Bathyarchaeia archaeon (assembly GCA_038871175.1). Classification (GTDB taxonomy): domain Archaea; phylum Thermoproteota; class Bathyarchaeia; order Bathyarchaeales; family Bathycorpusculaceae; genus JAVZIQ01. The sequence continues at coordinate 5,882 of JAVZIQ010000070.1, forward strand.
CGAGTTAGTCCAAGCGGTCGAGCTAGTTTTAAGACGGTTTAATTCAAGATTGTTTTGATAAGGCTTTATTCTAGTCGTGATGGTTCGCTTGCTGAGCTCTGTAAGCTGGCTTACTTCATGCTGGGTTTAAAAAAGAGAGGATGCTGAAGTAAGCTGGTGTGTGGGCGGGTAAGCTGGCTTACTTCGGAAAGTTTTATATAGTTGAAAACTTGTCTTAATATCTCAGGTAACCTGAGGTATTAAGGAGAGTTTGAAAGTTGAAGGAAGAAGTGTTGAAGGGAAAAGCGGGCGCAAAGGAACTGAACGAGTGTAGCTTCTGCGCTTACAGCTTTCCAGCTATAGACAGCCAGGGCGCGTTAAAGCATCCGTGCAGGCTTCAGGCAAGCAGGTGCGTTCCCTCGTGGGAAATCGCTTCCTTGAGGTGGGACTGTTGAGCAGGTATGTGCAGCTTGCGGATTTCTTGAAGGCGCAGGGCGTTGAAAGTTTGGCTTTGAGCTTCGGTGAGATTGAGAGGCTGCTCGGTTCACCCCTGCCTCCGTCGGCTAGGAGGCTTCGGGTTTGGTGGTCCAACGACGCTACGCA
>JAVZIQ010000071.1:0-2336 GCA_038871175.1 Bathyarchaeia archaeon
CGGCGTCGTGTTAAGAGATAAGAGATACTTTATCTCAGATTATAATTTAGGTGGCGGGGATCTATCAGCTTACTTTATACCAGAATACATTACTACGCTTCAAAGTAGTGGGTTAATGAATAAAGGTTGTTTCATCGAGGAGCTAGAGATGCTTAGGCTAAAAGACAAATCGCCGGAGAAAATACAAATGAAAAATTGCGAAAACATCTTGATAGAGGCTGAGTCGACTGAACTTAGAACTAAAAGCGGGGGCCAAGGAGCTGGGATAGGCCAAGTGGAAAACTATCTATTGAACACAGGTTATAACAAAGCTTTCGTCGCAGGTCCCTACTGTAGCGAAGACAATGTAAAATATCATGATAGGGTGGGGCTGATAAGTTGTGATGAGGAAGGAAACTTAATATTCGTTGAAAAAGAGCCGTTTAGGGAAGCCAACCCAAATGATATAAAACTCATTAAAGAGGTTATAAAGTGTTCATTGCTGAAAAACCTAAATATTGAACGGCGGTTTAAATTGTGCCAAACCATTCTGGGTCACAAACCAGAATCATTGTCAGAATACTTCAGTGCACTTCTGAAAGCGGACTTAGAAACAGTTGTTGAGGAAATCAAGCTGTCATATACAACGCGTACCAGCTATACGGGTTGCCGTTAAGTTCTTTTCTAGCCAACTCCATACATCCGTCTAGGTGTATTTGTTTAATCCTGCTCTCAGCTTCATCTAGACTTTGAACATTTAATGATTTACATATAAACTGTTCAAGTTTGGGATCAGCTATGCTTCTTAAGCGCAAAATCTGAAAAAGCCAGCTTACATCCCGTAAGTCCTTTTCAAGTTGGTTTTGATATGCCAAAATTTTTACTATCGCCTCAAGACTTTTTTGCATACGCCACGCTTCCTCTTTTTTCTGTTCGGCTTTCTCCTTAGCTTTTTTAAGCTGACTTTCCAAGAGTTTACGGTAAGCACGAGTTTCTCTGGCTACGAAATGTGGATTTGATTCAAGTTGTTTGTGTAAATCCTTCAAAATGCATTTTTCTGCCTCAACGGAACTCTCGTCGAGAAATTCTTTCGCCTTTTCAATTAGCTCGGTATACTTTGCAAGTTCATCCTCGGCTTCAAAAACAGCTTGCTCATGAAGCCAACGCTTGCGCTCTTCCTCAATTTGTTTACGCTTAATTTTTTCTTGTCTTCTAAACTCTATTTCAGAAGCCTTTTCCATGAGGAGCCTTGCAAAACCATCAGTTTTGGACATAAGGTTCTACACTCCTTTTGAACTCCTCATAAGATATTTCACCTTTCACATAACGCATGTAAATCATAAGTTCATTATGATGCCTCGTCACATAATCCGCGAACTCGAAGGCACTCCACCCTTTCTTCCTTGCCCAGTCAAAAACTTCCACAGAGAGCTTCAGTGTTTCTGGAGGCAAGTGGAGCATTCCCAGGTTGTAGGCTTTTGTTACAGCATCTACAAAGCTCGGGTCATGGTTTATCTTCCACCCTCTGCCAACAGCCATATCTACAGCATCACTGAACCTTTTTATCTTTTCCATGGAGAGACCATATTTCCGCAGCTTGAAGTCAAAGTTGAGCAACTCGTCCATTACGGTCAACTCGTCTTTTCCCTCCAAATGGCTAATAGCAAGTAAGCGCTTCGTTTGCTCCTCTGTCAACACCAACCTCATTGAAGAGGTAGCTCCCCCATCTTTCCTTTCTTTGGCTCTCATCTTAGCCTCAAGCGCCCTCCGAGTTCTTGCAAGCCTTTCTGGAGCTGGAATTCCCGCAAGTCTGCAAATCTCAGCCAGCCCACCTGGAAAGCGCTCATAAAGCTTTGAGCGGTTTAACTCCTCACTTTCAAAACGACTGATGATCTGCCTTATAGATGGCGCCGTGTTATATTCACGATAAAACTCCTTAACATACTCGATGATTGCCCTCTTAAACTCCATTTTACCTCTACAAGAAGGCTGTTCCACAAGTTCTTAAACGTTCTGACACGTTCCCAAAATGTTCCAACACATTCCCAACGTTCCTAGAACGTAGCAAACTGCATCTACTACAGAAGGTATATCAGACAACACCTCAAAAATTAAAGAGCGCCTTGTATTAATCCTTCCTCACCAAGTTCAAAACAAACTAATCTAGCACGCATTTAGCTAGTAAAGGCCTTTACTAAAGCTTACTCCGTAAAATGTAAATGTTGTTTAATCACATGCGGGCCTAATCAATTCTGGATGGTTCTACTGACCCAACTACCTTCCACTTATATGGCGTCTGGTAATCACAGACGACGCTCTCTAAAAATGAAGCACCCAATTCTGCAATGTGCAACCAT
>JAVZIQ010000071.1:2370-6458 GCA_038871175.1 Bathyarchaeia archaeon
AAAATAAAAATTTCTTAAGTGGTCCCCTCTCATTGAATTTTGTAACAGCCGAATTGAGGTAGCACCCGTCAGGTTGCACGTATTTTTCACTTTTATTTACGTGGTGTTGAAGGTTTGTGGCAGCAAGCAACAGAAAGAAGCCCGTCAAAAGAGGACCTAGTGTTCCAATGTAAGCGCGGAGTTGATTGCCGAACCGTGCGCGAGAATAATCTGTAGGGTGAGTGGCTGCGTGCTCAATGCTCTTAGCCTCCGTTCCCTCTAAAGTATGGTTGGCCATATGCTTTAGGCTAGTTATGTTTTGGCATGGGGATGGATCATCTCGGTAGAAAAAGACCCTTCCATTGTCAGTTTTGATGTACGCTGGAAAGCCGTCAATGTCAAGCCCCTCAACAAGTTGGAAGTAATCATAAATTTGCTTAGGGTGCATGCCAAACCTCTTACTAAACCACTCTAAGGAATAGTATCCCCGCTCCGGGAGCTTACAGGGAATTTTGGGAAAGGATTTATAACTCCATAGGAACTTGTGAAGAGCCGTCCTATGTTGGAAAACGAAGCGCAGGCAGCCAAGTCTCCTACACCTGTAAACAATACATCCAAGGGCTCGGCCTATCTCCCTTTTCTCCTCCACCTCAATCCAATCGTGGGGACAAAGGTCAACGCCACCTTCCACATCCTTTGATATAACTACCTCTCCTCCGACTTTAAACAGATTATAGGCCATGTCATCGTCGACATCCTCTGGAATCCCAATCGGTCTTTTCTCGGGTACCCACATACGAATCCAACATTTCGCACGTTTTCTGTGAAATGTAGGTCTGCGCTCACGTATATAATTTATCTATAATAGAGGTGAGAAATGTTGGCTGAAAAAATAATAACCACGGCAAAAGCCTACCTAACCGACTCAAGCAAGGTTGTGGTAATCCCTAAAAAACTTAGGAAAATGCTAGGCGAAAAAACCACGGACTTATTCATCATCAAACTAGACGACAAAAAACGCATCATCCTAGAACCCATAATAAAATCGGAGGTTACATGATGATGACAACTGCGTCCGCTACATTCACATATCCCTATATTTTAAACTGTGGCGCTTTCGCAGAAATAAGCCTTTGGGAAGGCTGTTTCGCCGAAAAACGCTCAATTCAAAATATCAGGATATCTGATAGTAGGCGAAGGTGTAGCCTTTGAAGAAGGATGTTTGGTTTTGGCGTGGTTTGTATCCTTTGTTGAAGCAGTTTTGTAGGGAGCATAATGTTGCGTTTAATATGGTTGTTAATTTGGCTGTGCAGTCGTTTTTGGGTGGCTGTGACCTGGGGGAGTTGCGGTTGAGGGCTAGGTTGTTGGCGCTTATGCGGGAGGAGAGTGAGTTGCGTGGTTACACGCGGGTTATGCTTCGCTCTGGAAGTTTTCTTCCTCAGTATGCTGCGAAGATTTTGCGGGAGCCTGGTAGGGCTTTGGATTACATTCGTAGTGGGCAGATTCCATTGAAGGCGCTTTCGCCGTCTGAGGAGAAGGTGTTTCGAAAGATTTTAACCCGCAGAGAAGCCGTTGCCAAGGAGATAGTCCAGATCTTAGGTGAACTGTTGAAGGGTGTTAAGCCTTTCCGTCTTAAGCCTGATTTACACCGTTCACGGTCACGTCGACGTGGCAAATATAAGGCCCCTGAACCCGGGGGAGGAGCGTGATGGAAATGGGTAAACTGCCTAGAATGGGTCGGCCGCCTTTTTTAAAGCCACATCATGTACAACAAGACGACTTGGTGGAAATCGTTGAAGAGCCTTATGTGCGCAGCGCTGAGGAAAGCCGCTTCAACAAGCCAAGAGGTTACGCTGTTGTTAGGCTGGTCCGCACAGGCGAATTATACACTTGGGGCTTCAACACCACAACGTGGGACCGCCTAGTAGATGCTTTCAGCGAAGACAGCAGCCTATGGAAAGGTAAAAAAGTCAAGGTGAAACTGGAAGCGCAGACTGTTCGCGGAGAACCAAAACAAGTGATTTACGGCGTGCCATACAAGGAGCCTCAGCGGAAGCTGGAAGCAGTTTCGCCAGCACAGCCGCATAGCGTTGAAGCTGAAATCCTAGAGAAAGTTAAGGGTTTGACGGCTGAACAGAAAAAGGCGCTTTTGCAAGCCTTAAAGGAAGCGTGATTTGTGGCCTTCAACTTTTTAGCTTCCCGGATGATGAAGGTAGTCGAACTATTGAGAAGTGTTGCAGAAAAAACAGGCCGAAACCCGACAGCGAACAATACTGAGTGAATTTCTCTGGTAAAGCGAGGCTGGGGAATGGTTGGGGGAAAGGTTGGCTGCCGCATAAAGCCATCAAAGACTTTGCCTAGTGGGTTCCCGCAGCCCAACGGTAGCCAGCCGCCTAAACAGCTAAAGCAAGCTAGTGTTGAGCGCGAAGTTAAATGTCCTGAGTGCAAAAGTGGCAAAATCTGGAGGGATGGACTTAGGTATCTCAGTGATGGGAGAAGTGTTCAGCGTTACATTTGCCGTTCATGCAGTTTTAGGTTCAGCGAGTCTACTGCGCAATCTACTGAGAAGCTCTATATCCCTAAGCAACGTCGGCTCAAAATGCTTAAGTCTGGTCCTGATTTGACTGAGACTTCTGTGTGTGATCCCTATCCTCCCCTCAAGGAAGTCTTCAACGATTTTACGCTCTCTATCGGTGAAAATGTATCCACGCATGTCTCATCCGCTGTTACAACCATAGGAAAAAATTTAAATGCTTTGCGTTCCCATAGGTGTAACGCCGAGTACTGCGCCAGCGATGAACTGGCGAAAAACTCGGCCAAGGCTGGATCAGCCTTGAAGGAAATGCTGGAACAAGGCGAAAAGCGGGCTGCGGGGGCCACAGAGAAGCTCAGCGACGCCGAAGTCAAAGGAAAAATCGTTGAATATCTTTGGTATCTTAAGAAGCAGGGTTATGCAACTTCAACTGTTGAGACCTATGTTCGGATCATAAAAATTCTGCATAAGAACGGAGCAAACCTTTACGATCCTGAATCAGTTAAAAAGGTCGTTGCACTGCAAAATTGGAGCAAAGGCAGAAAATGGAACGTTGTAAAGGCTTACTCGCTTTTCCTAAAGATGCGAGGCTTAACATGGGATAAACCAAGGTATAAGCCGGTTGAAAAATTGCCTTTCATACCTACAGAAAGGGAAATAGACGACCTTACAGCTGCATGTAGCAAACAAATATCCACTTTCCTCCAACTTCTGAAAGAAACAGGTGCAAGGCTTGGGGAAGCTTTCAATCTTAAGTGGACAGATATCGACCTTATAAGCCGAACTATAAGAATAACTCCTGAAAAGGGAAGCGAGCCTAGAATATTCTGCATTTCAGAGAAGCTTGCAACAATGATTGGCTGTTTGCCAAAAACTTCAGACCGAATATGGATTTACAAAAGTGCAAGAAATATTGAAAGGGAATTTAGGAGGGAACGCAAAAGAATAGCCCATAAGCTTGGAAACCCGAGAATACTTCAAATCCACTTTCACACGCTAAGGCACTGGAAAGCCACAATAGAATATGCGAAGACAAAAGACATACTTTACGTTCAAAAACTGCTTGGACATAAAAGCCTAAAAACAACCCTCCGATACACCCAACTTGTCAACTACCCCCACGCTGAAGAGTATGTCTGCAAAGTCGCTAAGACAGTAGATGAAGCGAAAGAGCTTGTAGAAGCAGGATTCGAATATGTAACTGATATGGAAGGAGTAAAACTCTTTAAGAAACTCAAGACTTCATACTTGGGGACTGTCCCCAGTCCCTCCATAGGGCCCGTAGTCTAGATCGGATTAGGACGCTGGCCTGCGGAGCCGGAGATCCTGGGTTCAAATCCCAGCGGGCCCGCCAAACTTTATAGTTTTGCCTTGGGACTAGCATGAATTGGATTGCTTAACTTCGACAATTTTTATCTTTGATTTTAAGCCTGCTACAATTTTGACTCGTGTTGATGGCACATTGAAGTGTTTGGCAAGTTTTTTGATAAGTTCTAAGTTTGCTTTCCTCTTTCGGGCTTTGAAGTTAGTCCAACAACTATTTTGTTTCCTTCTACTTTGATGAAGTCATCGTGGA
>JAVZIQ010000072.1:0-6397 GCA_038871175.1 Bathyarchaeia archaeon
AAAAGCAAAATCGACAGCCTAAAAGCAGAAAAACCCCAAGACATAAGGTATAAGCTAAACCAAATAGAAGGAAAAGCCTCACAACACTACTTCAAACAAATATTCACCTTGTTTCCAGAAAAAATAAGACCAGAAAAGCGAGTGGGCTTTAAAGCCTATGATGGACTTAACAATGTTTTCAACTTTGGCTATTATGTGCTAAAATGCAGAGTATATAAGGCACTATTAAAAGCAAAACTTGAACCATACCTAGGCTTCTTACACGCCATGCAACACGGCAAACCAAGCCTAGCCTGCGACTTCATGGAAATATACCGCCACATAATAGACAACTTCATAATAGAACGCAGAACAAAACTCCACAAAAACGATTTTGTCGCAGTCACAGACTTCATAGTGCATTTAAGAATGGGAAAACGCATACACCTACTAGAATACGAAGCAGACAAGCTGGCAGAAGACCTTAACAACCTCTTCAACCAAAAAGTCAAAATCCCAAGAATAAAACACGGAAAACAGCAGACCCTAGACACACTAATCACAGAAGAAGCACTATTGTTAGCCAAATACATCAGAGAAGAATGCAAAACATGGGTTCCACGCCTTCCTTCGATTTAAATGTGTTACTGTCTATTTTTGAGAGAACCCAATTTTTCTTTTTCTTAAGATGTAAACTGATGCAGCTATAATGACTATGAACATTGAAGGTAATATGATATTTAGTGGAGGTTTCCACAATAGTTCAAAGAAGTTGTTATCGCCATTTTGTTCCATTGATTTTGCAATTTTATTGACATATCCTTGTTCAGCAAGCGCTAGGTTCTCGCTGACGCCTGCAATTTCTGGGCTGAGCTGGGTTGAATATTCTTCAAGACGTATATAGATTGAAGCGGATTCTCCCATATTTCTTAACACAACTTTATAAACTCCATTTATTTCAGCGGTAAAGTCAAAACGTTTTTCTACCTCTCTTTTAACTATCGAAACCATAAGCACGGTTATATTATGGGGATTATTAACTGAAACTTTGATATTACACGTTGTTTCTTGATAAACTCTTTTAATTTTTGAATAGTATATTCTCGCAGCACCACCTGACCAACCTGTTGGATAAACCCATAAAACAACGTAATAATTATCTGAATATCCTGCTAAATATTCAACATATCCTTGAGAAACTGTTCCACAATAGCCGACTCCTGGAGCCACTATGACCCACTCAATTCCGTAAGGAGCCCAACTACGGTATTGTGTTTCAGTCAAGACGTATATACTGATATATTTATCTGAAGTTAATTCAACCTTAATCTTTTCTCCAGAATTAACATAGAAAGGCCCCCACGCTGCCACTTTAATGTCTACTCTTTCAACATATCCTAACAATTGTTCCTTCCAAGCGTTAATTGCTTTAGCCACGCCAATGATGCGGTCGCCTTTTATACATGGGATATTAAAACTCACGTCTTCACCAGTTTCTAATTCTTTGTTTTCTTCCCATACTCTGGCTTTATCTTGAAAGGTTTGCAGCGGTGTTACCCTGAAGCCAAACAAGGTATAGACGTTATAGCCGTATGTTAGCCACCATGAAAATGGCACGGGGTATCCTAGTAGTATTTTAGCAGTAGTATCAAGCGGTATCCAGCCATCACGATGGCTTAGGCCAGCTGATTTAACTTCAGCAATTGCTTTACTGCTGATGTGCTGATCAAAAGAAACTTCTCCGATTGAAACTGTAACTTTTTTGTTTTCTAGAATATCAAGCGCGTGTGCAGCTACACTCTCAAGACCATAGATTGGAAGTGGAAGCTTAATCTCAACCCAAGCGTGATAAGTTCCACGTCCAGTGGAACCTACAACTAAGCGGACATTATCCCTCGGCAACTTTAAGGCTCTTAACAATGAAGCTAATAGAAGAGCTTGGTCCTCGCAGTCTCCTGTGCCAAGTCTAATAGTTGTGCTTGGCAACTGCCAATAATCTTGCATACCCCACGTTTGATCATCAAAGCGGTATTGAATATTCTCAGAAACCCAGTAATAGGCACTCCTCGCATTTTCAAGAGGATATGAAAGAAACGGCTTCAATCCAATAAACTCAGCCAGTTCTATAACTTCTTCGTCATAAGGGGTTATATAATTTGACAAATCGCTACTCTGAAGGTCATGAGCAAAAGCGATTGGAAAAATCAGAGTTATAAAAATAATTGAAATTATTAATCCAAAAGCTTTGCATTCAGACACTAAGCTCCCCTTTAAATAGAGAAGTAACCCTAATCTATTTATTTTTATACTTTCCAGCCTTGATGAAGAATTATTTACTTCATCTTAAAAACTGAAAGGCTAATCCTTAACCTTACGTCTGCGAGGCTTATCCCAATAAGGACTTTTGCACTTTGGACAGACTTTAGGTGGGCTCTTAGAACTTTTCCTAGGAACCCATGTGTGACCGCAACGCAGACACCGATAACCCCGCACACTTATATAAGCAATATTTTCTTCTTCACCCATACTTTAAACTAACATACTTAAAATATATAAAATCAACGTAAGCTTCTCATCCACTCCATTGCTTTAGGAGACTTTTCAATAGCCTCCCTCAAATCACCCAGCTTGTCTGGATGCTCCAAAAAATAGCTAATTGCACGACCAAGAGCCTCTTCCGCTCCCATAGTTTCAACCAAAGGCAGAAAAGGCTGAATAAGCTTGATAAGCTTGACGAAAACCTCTTCACCTAACATCTCACAAATTTCACGCAAACGCTTAACCACTCCATAATCTTTATAGTTTTCCAGTATTTTTAAAACATCAGTCTTCTCATTTTTAACAAGTGCATAAAACACGCCCTTTTCAGAACAGCTATACAGTTTAATCTTAAGGTTCTTTTTGGATTTCGCCCTTACAGAAACCAAATACTTTGTTTTTTCCAAACGTTTAACAGCATTCAGCACAGACCCATAATATTTATGCTCTAAACTTTTCATGATGCTTTCTTTATGCTGTTTAGGGTTTTCCGCAAGATAAAAGATTATCTTCCTTTGCAGGTCACCTAAATCCTTCAATACCGACATTACAACACCTCATAGTGTTTAAAGATAGTGTTTAGGTTACATAGTATAATTACATACAAAATGCTTAAACTTTTCTAAAATAATACTTAAAGCGGTGAAACCGTGCCCATCGTAAGAAAAATCGTGGAAATAGGCGGAGCCAAAGCTGTATTCCTACCAAAATCATGGCTTGAATACTTCGAGCAAAAACACGGGCAAAAAATAGAAAGAATAGCTATGGAAGTCAACACAGTGCTCAAAATCTACCCACTACTGCCGAACCACCTGCAAGAAAGGAGGAAAACCAAATGAAAACATGCAAAGTTTGTGGCAAGAAAATCCCCGATAGGTTGACTTACTGTTCTGATGAATGTGCAGAAAAAGATAAGGCTACATCAACCACAGAAAAAAGCAACCCGCCATTCTTAACACAGTTTGACCGTGGACACGGCTCAGTGAGGCGAGAAGCAAACATCAGAAAAGTTGCTGAAATGCTAGAAAATGGAATATCTGAAGACGACATTAGGTTTCAATTAAGTATTCTGTTTAGACCCATGACTGTGGACGACTACATTAGGACTGCGAAGGAGTTGTTAAAGCGTAAAAATAGGCGACCTTAATGAAACTGCCGACTAGACTGAATTTTCTTTTCAAGCTTGGCACTGTCACAGTCTTCTTCATGATTTCTAAAACTCAAACCCTAGAAGGTGTGACAAGCAAAGTCGGTGAAGATGAACACATAATTTTATGGGATTTGGAAAACTGCACATTAGAGCAAGCAGAAGAAACCCTAGCCGATGTTCAGTATAAATACCGTTTAGGGGACATTTGGATAATAAGTGACGCTAAAGGTTCATATAGGGCTTGGTGCTTCAGCAGACGCCCATTCAAAGAATACCTAAAAATTCTACTTGACACTGAACATTTAGACTGGAACTTTTTCTGGTGGACTGTTAGGCGTGGACAAGCCACTTTAAGAACAAGCAACAAGCAGGGGAGACCGCCTCAAAAGGTTGTTGCCTATCTGAAAGGCTATGAGCCAACCGAGTTTCCAGACAAAATGGTTCATGTCTTGTATGACACTGGCTTGGAAAAGCGGGGAGTGGTGGTGAAGCTTGGACAAGTTTCCGGAAGCGTTTCAGAGGTTTGAGCAGGTAGTTGACGTTTCAAAGATTACATCTTTCCAGCAGTTATTGACTGCTTTCAGCCACTGGGCTGGAAGGAAGTGGGTTGGCTCTCAAAAACAAATTCAAGCCTTGAAGGTTGAGGCTGAAAGGCTAGGCATACCAGAAGTGCCTGTCACCCTAGAGGAGTATATTAGGGAGAAACAGCTTATCGACCAGCTTTATAGGCGTGTGTATTATTGTGCTCAACGTAGAGCCTATAACAAGGATAGATTAGAGGAATGGGAGCGTTATTATAAGCGTGTGCGTGCTCAGGCTTTTGAAGAGGAATGGTCTGAAGAGGAATGGCGTGAGGTTGAAGCGTGGATTTTGAAGCGTGTTGAGGCTTCTAGGCGTAGGGTTGAATATTGGGGGCGGGAGTGGCATGAAGCCTATGTTAGGTTGAAGGTTGAACATGAGCGTTTCGTTAAGAAGAGGGTCGCCCTTGGAAGGATGGTGAAGTAGGTGTCGCTTGACTGGAAAACCATTTTTCAGCTTTTAGCTAAAGCGAAGGAAAAGCCTGTGAAACGTGTTGGAAAGTGGAAGGTTACGAGGCGTGGCATTAGGTGGAATATGTGGTGGACTCGTTTAGAAGACCGTATTCTCTTTCACGTCATGGCTAGGTATAGAGGCTTAAGAGAGGCTGATTATGTGCGTTGGCTAGTTAAACGTGACTATGAAAGTTTAAGTGAAGAGGAAAGGCGGGTGGTGGATACTGCATATGAAAGGTTCAGGGAAGCCTTCGCTGAATGATATTGAAGCCATGAGCCGACAGCTTGCTAGGGAGATTGCTGAACACTGCAATTTGTCCGCTGAGGATGAGATGTGGATTGCTGTGCAAATAATGAAGGTTACTTGTGAGTTGTTTGATGTGTTTTTTGAGGAGATAAGTTATGAAGGCTAAATACACTAGGCAGGTTAATGTGTTGCTCACTGAAGAGCAATATCATAAGCTTAAATTTCTAGCATTATTAGAGGGTAAACCAATAAGCGTTGTAGTCAGAGACTGCATAAGGCTTGGGTTAAGTGTAGCATCTATCAGTGCAGATTTGGCTTTCAGGCAGTTCTTGAAGGAGTATGTTATTCCAATTATGGAGCATGGTGCAACCATCAAAATATTGGAAAAGGAGGGAGAAAATGAAGAGGGTGGAAATCAAAATAATGAAGGTTGGCGGTAGCAACCATTATGTTGTTTTCATAATGGCTGGCGATGTGGCTGTAAGTGTGACTTCATTGGAGAAGCCTGTCATTGAAGCTGACTGTCCCGACGATTACTCCATTTCAAAACTTAAAGAGCTTTAAACACGCTTTTTCCAGTCAACTGTCCTATTGGAATTCCCTTTTATTGGAAACATTAAGGCAACCGATACGCTTCTGAATTCCATGCACAGCCTTCCATTTTGGATTACAGCTTTTCGTTTGTTTTTGGTAGGGTTTGTTTTTTGTTTGATTGTTTGTTTGATTGTTTGAGGGTTTGTTTGATTGATGCATCTCTTTGTATTGGGTGGTGGGTGTGGGTGGATTGGGTAGAGAGAGAGAAAAAGATAAAACATTAATGAAAATAATGCCGCGTTGATCCACTGTACTTCAGTTATGGGAGCTAAAAAGTATTTACTTTTAAATGCTTCTGCCATCGCTCGTTTATTCGCCAAACAAGCATTGACAAAGATCAATTTGGCTTTGTGATTTGTCTCCTTTATTTCTTCAGGCGTAACCCACCATGTTGATCCATTACCTATTCCGATTTTTCCTTTTGGCGCTCCATGAGCTGAAATGTGAATAATGTCGTATGGTTTGCCTGTATTGAGCTTTTTTAAAAAGTCTTGTTTCGAATTAACTTTATAAAACAACGAGAATGCTTTTGCTGGCTTATATAATCTGCATATATTAAAAAACTCCTTAAGCAAGCGCCCCTCAGAAGGTTCACTTTTTCGGGTACAGTCCAAAATTAAAATGCGTCTTTTAGGCATCCTCTTATCTCCAAATGCAATTTCATTGAGATGAAGATAAATTTTCTTTTACTTCGCTTCAGTAATTATAGTAAACCTTATCACGTTTATTTCTCTTTAATTTGGCTGTTATTTAGCGGCTGAATTATTAAACCGTCTACATTCCAAATGCTAAACAAAAATTTTTATGCAAAGTTAACGCTAAATTTTTAGCATGCTTGAACCCTATGCAAAAATATCC
>JAVZIQ010000073.1:0-6283 GCA_038871175.1 Bathyarchaeia archaeon
AGGCGTTAACGTTCAAACCCTTCCAATTCCACCCTGCACAGCTTTCTTCAGCCAAGCTTATACCCTATTTTCCGCAGAAACTCTTTCCTAGCCTTAATATTGCTTTCTGCCTCTATTCCCTTACTTTTGAAACCATCAATGACGCCTATAATTCCTCTCCCCTGCTCTGTTTCTGCAACCACAACCTCTATGGGATTAGCGGTAGCAGCATGAACTGTGCAGACTTCGGGCACCTTTCTAATCTCGTCTAAAACGTTTATCGGATAGGCGTTTTTAATGAAAATTATGAAGCTGTGGCCGCAGGCAAGTTCAAAAGCTTTTCTGGCGGCAAGCTGTCTCAATTCTTCGTCGTTTCCCTCGTGCCTAACAAGGCATGGTCCGGAGCTTTCGCAGAAGCCTATCCCAAACTTTATGTTCGGAACAGCGTTAACCAAAGCCTCGTACAAGTCTTCAACAGTTTTTATGAAGTGGGCTGTGCCTAAAATCACGTTACAGTCTTTTGGCGCTTCGATTTTCACAGTTTCAAATTTAAGCATGTGAATTCTACCTCCTATTTTAGTTTAGGTTATGCGTTTAGTCCTCAAGAATTTTATGGCGAAGAGCACGGTGCCAGCTGTCACTATGACCGATGATAAGTAGAAGGCGTTTATGAAAGCTGCATGCTCTCGCATTCCTAAAATTTTAGTCTCAACATCTGCAAAGGGTCCACCTATTAGGATCCCTGCTGGCCCCCAGCTCAAGGCGATAACCGCATTATAGCGGCTTAGCAGCCTTCCCCTTTTATGTTCTGGTGTTAAGTCTCCCGCCAACGCGAAGCCTACTGTTTGGACGCTCCAAAAGGCTACTCCGTTTAGCCCGTAAATGAAAGCCATTAGGGGAACATTTACCGCCAAACCATATAAAGTCGGAGTTAAAACTGCCAAAACCAGCCCTGAGAGTATCACTTTTTCTCTTCCAATTTTATCTGCAAGTCTTCCGGATATGGCGCTTGCAATCATGCCGCCAATAGTCCAAGCACTAATTATTATGCTCATTTCATAGTCGCTTGCGTTTAAGCCGTCTTGAAGCTTGATGAAGAGATAAAATATTTGGTTTACTGAAGCTGCGCCCAAAACAATGATTATTAGGGATACCAAAAACCACTTGTACGCCCTCTCGTTTCCAACAAAAATTTTCTCCTTCACCATACCTTCTTCTGTTGCTGACTGTTCTTGTATGGGCTTTAAGCCCTCCCCTCTTATGCTCTTTGAAATAAAAGCCATTATGGCTGCTCCAGTAAATAATAGTGCAGTTACAGTCCAGAAAATTGTCCCGTTTCTGAAGCCTTCCCCGCCAGCATAAAGGAAGCCGGCGAATATTATTCCAATCATCCTTCCCAGAGATGCGATGAAGTTTAATGAACCAACGACCTTTCCGCGGGAACTTGGGGTGGTGACGTCTGTTAGAAGCACAGCCCAACCTACATCAGACATGGACCAGAAAAACTCCAGAACTGCCAGTCCGAAGATTATTGTTAGACCAGCGTCAAAGCCTCTTCCAATGTCTATTAAGAATCTGTGGATGAAAAATACGATTATGTAGGTGAAGCCCGCTATGCTTTCCCCAATCATAATAAGCTTAGTTCTAACCCTAAAACGGTCGCATATCCTCCCCCAAAGAAGGTTTTGACCCAAAGCAGAGGCGATCATGTCAAAGGTTCCGAGGGCTGCTGTTGAAGTCACAGTATGCATAAGCGTGTAAACATAATTAACCATGAAGGTGTAGAATATTCCTCTTCTAAGAAAAGTTAGAAATTGGAAAATGCCCAAATTAACAAAAATTTTTGTGAAAAGCGTCAAACTTGAAGTTTGTCCATTCCTTTTTCTCATCGAAACCGCTTTTTAAAGCAGAGACTTTAGATGAGGAATTTACCATTCTTATGAATTAATTGTCCGTCAACGTAGATTTCTCCGTCCTTCTTCATATCCTTCAATATGTCCCAGTGAATCGCCGACTTGTTAAGTCCCCTAGACTCTGGATAAGAGTTCCCAAGAGCCAAATGCATAGTGCCGCCCATCTTTTCGTCGAAGAGCATATTTTTTGTAAACCTTGATATAGCGTAGTTTGTTCCTATGGCTATTTCTCCGATGCGCCTTGCACCATCGATTTTCAGCATTTCCTGCAGCAACTCGTTTCCCTTTGCGGCAGTAGCCTTGACAACCTCCCCATCCTTAAAAGTGAGTGTTATATCCTCAACTTCTCTTCCAGAAACTATGCCTGGAAAAGTGAATCTTATCGTGCCGTTCGCCGAGTTCTCAATGGGAGCGGTAAACACTTCTCCATCCGGCATGTTCTCCTTTCCGGCGCAGTTTATCCATCTTCTCCCCTTAACATTAAAGGTTAGGTCTGTGTCCTCACCCACCACGCGGACTTCACTTCCACGATTTAAAAACTCGCATATTCTCTCCTGTTCCTGATAGATTCTTTTCCATTCTGCGATGGGGTCTTCTTTGTCGGCAAGGCAGCTGGCATAAACAAAATCTTCATACTCTGCAAGCGACATAGAAGCCTCTTGGGCTTGAGCATTCACTGGATATGGCAGTAGAGTCCATCTTAACTTTTTCTCGGCAACACGTCTATAGAAGATTTCTGACAACTCCCTTCTCGCTGCTGCGTGAAGCCTTATCCGCGCAGGGTCTATGTTTGTTAATTGCTTCGGATTTGGCTCGCAGTAAATGCCTATGTTTACGTCTACATTTTCAGCTATGAACTTTTCAATCGGTGAAACGTAGCTGAGCTGTTTTTCATTGGCGTACTTGAAGAAGGTGTACTGCAAATCCAGTCTAGGATAAACCATTGGATGAGTCTCAGCCAACAAGCATTCCCTATAAATCTCATTTATTAACGGAAAAGCCTCATTACTTCCCCGTATTAAAACGGTTTCTCCGGGTTTCACCTCAACACTGTAATGGGCACAAATTTTTGCAAGCTTCTTTATCCTTGGGTCAACCATTTAACTCACCATTTTGGAACTCAATAAGAGATGGAACTTGTGTAAAAGCTTTTTGAAGGAAACAAACCGTTATGTTTTCTTTTTTATTAGAAGCCAGTTTTTGTCTCCCTTGAACATTATTAGGGCATAGTCTCCCTTCATTTTCTCGCCATGCAACGTGAACTCTATCTTATTGGCGCTTCTGTTTTCCAGAGTGTATGTGCCCTTATCCCAGATTTCTACTTTTCCAGCGCCATACATTCCCTCTGGTATTGTGCCTTCAAAATCTATGTAGCTTAGCGGGTGATCCTCAACCATAACGGCTAACCTTCTAACGCCTGGCTGTATTGGCGGCTCTTTAGGAACAGCCCAGCTTTTTAAAACGCCGTCCATCTCCAACCTAAAATCGTAATGCAAATGCGTTGCATGATGACGCTGAACCACAAATCTTGGCATAACTCTCACCAAACCGTTAACTTTACCTCTCTAAAATAATTAACTTTAATTTTGGAGAGGCATTTGCAAGAATCCGCAATTATTAAGAGGTTTGTAGAGTTTCCATACCTGCCAAGCCCAACTTCTGTTATTCACGCATCCCTAAACATGGTGGAAGTCAAACCCAACGAGATTTTCGCAGATCTCGGATGCGGAGACGG
Source organism: Bathyarchaeia archaeon (assembly GCA_038871175.1). Taxonomy (GTDB): domain Archaea; phylum Thermoproteota; class Bathyarchaeia; order Bathyarchaeales; family Bathycorpusculaceae; genus JAVZIQ01. The sequence goes on from JAVZIQ010000073.1 coordinate 3,628, forward strand.
TTCCGTATTAATAGAAGCTGCCACAAAATTCGAAGTTTACTGCGTCGGATTCGAGGTTAACCCAGCATTAGTTAAGCTAGCCCGCCAAAAAGTTGAGGATGCTGGACTTAAGCGGCTAATCGATATTGTCTATGCAGATTTATTCACAATTGACTTGTCGAAGCTTAATGTGATATATGTTTATCCATTCCCACCAATAATTCCAAGGCTTTCAGAAAAAATAATAACCGAATGCCAAAAAAGCACAAGAATACTTGTCCACGATCACAACCTAAACGGACTTCAACCAGCAAAGAATATTCAAATATTCGAAAGAGGAGTCCATATCCATACAGTTCAACTTTACATCCTATAGCCTTGAATGTGAATTTTGAATCTATATTGGCGATTCATAAGTTAGTTAAATATGCTTAGCCTATTCTGTTGCGTGAATTGGAGGAAAATCCTTTGAGTAAAAAGTTAACTCCTAAAGAAAGAAGGGAAATAAAAGCCAAAATGTCTGAGGCTCTCAAGAATAACATTAAGGGTCTCTCTACAGATTTTCAAAAAATATTGATAGACGACTTGGTTACGGCGTTTCAAAATAGAATAAACGTGTTAATGCGAGTACAAGCTAAAAGAAGCTACTAATGGAGACTAAATAGGGAAAAGACGTAGTTTGAATCCATAAAAGCTTTATATAAAATTTGGGAAAATATGGCAAAGAGGTTTGGATAATGAGGCGCTCTAAGCTTGAAATGTATATCGACATCCTCAAAGTGCTGGCGCACCGTGGTCCATTAAAGCTAACGCATATTATGTATAAGGCTAATGTTAACTGCAGCGTATTGAAGGAGTATCTAGACTTCCTGATGAAGCAGAACCTTGTTGAAGAGCGAACCATCGGCAAGCGGAGGGTTGTTTACGCCATAACCCAGAGGGGCATAACAGTTCTCAAACACTTCAAAGAGCTTAAGCAAGTTTTGCCAATAATAGAAGAAGCCAGAAATAAAGCTCCAATACCATATTAACAGTTTCCTCTTTTAGCCTAAATTTTCGCATTTCCAATTTTGTTAACCTTAATTCTGTTTTGCAGATTTCTGGTTTTGTAGGGTTACATCTGTTTGTGAATCATTATGAGTGTTTCGTAAGACTTAATAAACTCCTTTCCCCACTACCATATGTGCACATGTAAAACACAATGGGGAAACCACAGTGTCCAGCCAAGAAAGTCTAGGAAAGAAGCCTCTACAAATCCTAGAGAAGATAAGGGAAAATCTAGAAAAACTAAACGAGAAAATGGAAATAATGATTGAGCTGCAGAAACATGGGAGAAAAGAGACGCAGATGATTCCTCAAGAAGCCCCCCTGGACGTTATGACCCTTCTATCCATGCCAGACCATCTGAGAAAGACAGCTATGACTGTCTGTAGGCTTGGTCGAGCAACAGCTGATGAGGTTGCCCAGCAAACTCGCAGGGCAAGGGCTGTCGAAAGTGCTTACCTAAACCAGCTTGTTATTATGGGCTATCTTAAGAAGGAGCGTAAGGGGCGGAAAGCCTACTTTTATGTGGAAAAGGAGAGCCAGGGGTGAGAGCTTTGGGCAAAATTGTGGCAATTCACTCCTACAAGGGGGGAACAGGGAAGACTCTCCTCTCAATCAATTTGGCTGTTACTTTAGCCAAGCATAGCAAGAAAGTATGTCTCTTAGATTTGGATTTTAGGGCGCCAAGCCTTGCCACCCTTTTGAAAGTTGGAAAGGTTGAGTATTGGCTTAATGACTACCTTAACGGAGTTTGTGAAATAGAAAAAGTCTTAATCGACCTAAGCGAAAGAATAGCCAACCAAGGGAAATTTTTTGTAGGCTTAGCCAACCCATCAGTGGAAGCTATAAGGGACATGTCCTCAAAAGATAGGAAATGGGAGATGCGAGCTCTTGGAAGACTGCTTTCGCTCAGAAACTCGCTTCTAGACGCTAAAGGCTTTGATTACATAGTCTTTGACACAAGTCCTGGCTTGCAGTACTCCTCAATAAACGCCATAGTGAGCGCTGACGTTGTCATAGTGGCGTCAACCCTTGACAACTCAGATGTCGAAGGAACAAGAAGAATGCTACGGGAACTTTACGACCTCTTTGAAAAGAAAACAGAAATTGTTCTAAACAAAATTTTGTATGACGAGTCTTTAAGGTCTGGAAAGGAAAAGCTACAAGCTCTAGTTAAAGACACTTACGAAGTTCCGCTTTTAGGAGTGATCCCCTGCTTCTGCGACATTTCAAGAGCTGAGGGGAAAATAATTTTCGTCCACGAAAAGCCCGACCATCCGTTTACAAGAATCCTGGACGAGATAGCAGCCAAAATAGACAAGACTTAAGCCAAAAATTTATCGTGCTACAAGCTTATTCACAAGCTGGTATACTCTGCAGTTTTTGCACTTTTCATATTCTTTCTCGTCGCATTGCCTACATATCATCCTATTCAATTCTTTAATTTCAGAGTTCATCGACCCCAAGCTCCTCACTGATAAAATTTTGGAAACCATATGTATAGCCTATATTCCACCTTCGAAATATTCCAAAACCTTTCCCAACATATTACGGAGAAAAAGCTTATAGAAGCCACAAACATCTTCATATGCAACAAATCATTAAGTAAAGCATCACACATTGGATAATACAG
>JAVZIQ010000074.1:0-6209 GCA_038871175.1 Bathyarchaeia archaeon
AGAAGCAAGATGGCTGCAGCCATACTGAAAAACCTTAAGCTTCTCCCAGTAAAAAAGGGCCATAAAGTTTTGTATTTGGGAGCTGCTTCAGGCACAACGGCAAGCCATGTTTCAGACATAGTTGAAGAAAGCGGACATGTCTACTGCGTTGAGTTTGCATCCAGAGCCATGAGGGAACTTATAAACAACCTCTGCCCCTACAGGCCTAACATCACCCCAATACTTGAAGATGCCCGTTTCCCAGAGAAATACGCCATTTTCATTCCGGAAAAGGTTGAAATGGTATACTGCGACATAGCCCAGCCTGAGCAGGCTAAAATCCTCGCCGACAACGCAGACCATTTCCTGAAAAAGGAAGGATGGATAATGCTTGCAGTTAAAGCCCAAAGCATAGACGTAACAAAGGAACCTTCAGAAATCTACAGGCGTGAGGTTAAAGTTTTAGAGGAGAGAGGATTCAAAGTGGAGGACCTTGTCCATTTAGAGCCCTACGACAAGGCTCACGCCATGATCCTGGCCAGAAAATATTTGGAAGGCTAAAAACCCGCTATATGCTTATATTGTAGACTGCAATGCATAATTTTGTGAAGCCTCAATGACTTCTAGGGAGATGGGGAAGATTAGGGGTGCGGAGGCAGTTTTAAAGGAGGCAGGCTTCACAGTTTCCAGTAGAGTTCGCTCTAGACCCAGCTGCTTCGACGTTGCAGCCAGGAGGGATAAATCCCTAATCTTTGTTAAGGTTCAATCAGACATTGGAAACATTTCAGCCTGCGACTCCCTGGAGCTTAGAATAATATCCCAAAGCGTTTCAGCAGCATCCCTTTTCATAAGCGAGAAAACCCGGGAGAAACCCTTAGAAGAGGACACTGTCTACTCAAGATACAACGTTTTCGCCGTCACCCCTAAAACTTTTGAAAACATAATATTGAAAAAAATAAACCCCCTAGTCCAGGCAGGCCCTGGAGGCTACTATGTAGAAATAGACGGGGAAGCAATTAAAAGAAGGAGAAACGAGTTAGGCCTGTCCATAGGTGAAATAGCTGAGAAAATAGGAATATCAAGAAGAACACTTTACGGGTATGAAAGAGGCTTGGCTAAGGCCTCTGTGGCTTCAGCCTACAACCTTTTAAGCATTCTCGGAGTTCCCATAGCCAAACCAGTCGACATTTTCGAAGCACAAAAAAGTGGTGGGAAACGCTTCAAAACAGCTGGAAGGATAATAACAAGAAGCAGGCTTCTGAGGAAAATATTCAAAAAGCTTAAGGGCTTCAATTTGGTGGCTGTGCGCAGGGCGCCCTTCGACTTTGTAATAACAGTTCCAGAAGAAGAATTAAAGGTGATTGGAGGGGTGGCTGAAGAAGAAGAGCATAAGCTTGAGAGAAGGGTGGATGAAATCCTAAGCCTAAGCAAAGTTGTCCAAGCCCACCCTGTACTCGTCACAGAAAACCAGAAAAACGTGGATAAGGAAATCTCCTGCATAAGCACTGATGAACTTTCAAAAATTAAAAGCCCAGAGGACCTATGCAGAATTTAAAGCTTTTTCTGCTCCAAACTGAGATTTTTAAGCTTTTTAGCAGGCTTCCATGATCTCCTAACAAAATCAGGGTAATCACCATATTTTTCCAGGCATTCCCGAAGAAACATTATTGTTTTAGGATCTGTTGGGTAGCCGCATCCAAAATCTCCATATTTAACCTTCAAACCAGCCACCTCCCTGTCCCTCTCCACCTTAGCAATTATGGAGGCAGCTGAAACAACTGGATAAATCCTGTCAGCCTTATGCTTTGAAACTATCTCCACATCAAATTTTAAAAATTCAAGAATCTGCTGTTTAAACCTCTCTTCAGAAACATCAGAAGCGTCGACATAAACCACATGAGGCCTTAAAACCTCAATAACCCTAGCCATGGCCTGAGCCTCAAGCCAATTAAGCCTATGAAGCTTCCTCCCCCGTTCCACAACATGGTCAATTTCAGAAGGCGACAACTTAACAAAGGCATGTTTAAGGGCTAAACCCCTAATTTGAAAGGCTAAGGCCTCACGCCTAGAAGGCGAAAGAAGCTTAGAGTCTTTAACACCTAAATCAACAAGCCTGTTAAGGCCAGCCTCATCCATCAAAACTCCTGCAACAACTAGGGGGCCAATAGCGGAACCCCTCCCAGCATCGTCAACTCCTGCAACAAGCCTACTCAAACTTTCACCACACAGCCACACCCTTTCAATTTAAGGCTAATTATACATTTCATTTTATGCTTAAATATAATAGGACGAGGAGGGCTGCAAATGCAAATAGGTCAGGGAGAAGGGCGAAAGGCCCTAAACCAAGAGGTTGAAAACCGAAAGCCCATATCACCATAGGATTTGAAGCGAAAGCGTAAAGCAGAAGGGCTGCTGAAAATATTATTAGGCCTAATGTAAACTCAGACCTTGTTTTTCTGTAAATGTCAATGTAGATTACTAAAAGAAAGGCTAATAAAACCAGGTTCATAGTTGAAACCACAGTTTTCGCAATGTAATAAAACTCTATGTCTCCAGGAATATTGTAGGGAGGCCTCTCCCTTGGACGCCATGGAAAGTACGGGTAATAAAAGGTTGAAGTTGCCCAGGTTGCTGCCAATATGGCTACCGCTACAAGAATAGGCAAAAGCACTATTAACAACTGCCAGATCCTTGAATTTCTACTCATACTGCTCTCCAATTAACCATACCTCCTTTTCTATTTTTTCCAAATTTTGTTCAAAATCTCCTCAAACAAACCGTAGTTTTCCTCCATAATTGGAGAAAGGAAATACGTGGTGCCATAGCCCTCCCCAACACTTGTTATTAGCTTGTTCTTCTCAAGGACGCTTAAATGATGCCTAATAGTCCTATAGTCCATTTTAAGGCGGATTGCAAGCTGATTTGCGTTTTGAGGACTCTCCTTCAAAGCCCTAATTATCTTCGCCCTAGTTAAACCTCCCTTAGTCCCCACCAAAAGCCAGCCTAACAGGTATTTCAGAGGACGTTTACTTAGAGACATGAAGGGAGGGCCTCAACTTCCAATCACTTAAGGCCAGCCTAATAATAAATTTGTCCCAATTATGATAGTTAAACTTTCAACAGCTTGGAGATTTGGGTTAAAGTTGGAGGTAATTCTGAAAAACCCTTTTAACAGCCATAAAAGCTTCTCTCGAATTGAGGCGTATAAAGCCTCTAAAAGATTTGGAGGTGGTTTAACATAAATAGGTCGAAGGCATTAATCCTAACATTAATTGCAGCCGCTTCTGTTTTAGGAGTGGCAGCATTGACTGCATATTCTAATGCCAATGCACAAACAGGGACAAACGGGCAATGTTGGAATGGCTCCTCATTAAACCTTTCCGGAAACCGAACAGCTGAAATGCATTGTTTCATGCCTAGAATGAAAGGTGGGTGGGATGGCGGATTTAAATGCAGATTTATAGAAATCAGTGAAGACTTTAAAGAGAAAGTAATCGAAATAGCTGAAAATGACGCAGACGTGCAAAAAATGCTAAGCCAAGGATACAACATCACCAGTGTAAAACCAATCATTAAGGCAACAGTTCAGGGAGACGGCACTGTTACACTTAAGGCAACAGAAGCCATTCTAACACTTGAAAAAGAAGCAAGCCACGCAACAGTAAAGGTAAATTTGGAGAAAGCCCAAGTAGAGAAAATCACAATCCTAACAAAAACAGTGATAGAAAAACCCTAGCCAAAACAACTTTAAACACTACTTCCACCCTCATCTTTTTATCTCCAGTCAAAGAAATGGAGGGTTACCTCGGAAAAGATTCTGGGTTAATTTTGAAAATTCTTAATAAGCAAGTGCTGACACGCTCAAGAAACAAAGGGCTAGTTAAGAAGGTGAAATGTTTGAACGAATTAACCTGCAAACACAGATTGAATTGGGAAAATCATTTGACCCATATTGAAACATTTGAAAAGGCAAAAAAGGCCAACGTCGGCAAAAATGAAAAGCCAAGCAAATCTGTAAAGGCTTCAGCCTTTTGGATTCTTAAAACTTTTGATGCAGCTGTAAAGGGCATACTTTTTAGGTTAGGAAATAACATGTCTTTATATGATGAGAATGGTCTTGGATGAGGAAATGGCCAGGTTAGAGTTTAAGCGGAAATTGAAAGTTGGGGTGAATATTGTTGGAGCAGAAGCCTAAAAGGGCTGTTTCAACCATTGCATTCATAGCAATTGTTGTAGCTGCATTCTTATCCGGATCCTTCGGTTATTGTATAGGCTACTGGGGCTATTCTAAGGAACTTTCCAATTTGAAGAATAGGATTTCAGCCCTTGAAGAGCAGGTTTCCCTACTTCAGAGAACACAGAACATAGTAAACCAAAACTACACCATCGTTTTTAGAGGAAACCTATCCCTTTCTGAATTGTATGAGAGGGTTAAAGACTCTGTTGTTGTGGTGCGGGGAGTCATAGTGGAGTATCAGTTCTTCCGCCGCTATTATACTCCAGTTCAGGGGTCAGGCTTCGTTTACAACTGTACAGGAAGAATGGTGGTCATCACAAACTACCATGTTGTTGAAGACGCTGAAGACATAACAGTAACATTCATAAATGGAAACGGATACCCAGCCTCTGTGTTAGGAGCAGATCCATACGCAGATTTAGCCGTACTCTCAGTTGAGGCTCCCATAAACGAGTTTAAACCCTTGGAAGTTGTAAGCTCCTCAACATTAGAGGTTGGAGAAATAGTTGTGGCCGTGGGCAACCCATATGGACTTACAGGATCCATGAGTGTAGGAATTGTAAGCGCTTTGGGAAGAACAATTACAGAAGAGCGGACAGGAGGATATCCAATAGCGAATGTTATTCAAACAACTGCTCCCTTAAACCCTGGAAATTCAGGAGGACCACTTCTAAACCTTCAAGGCCAAGTTGTAGGGGTAACAACAGCCATTGTAGTAGATTCTCAAGGCTTAGGCTTTGCTATACCATCAAACACCATACTAAGGGAGATAGCCTCCCTAGTGACAACAGGCTCATATAAAAGGCATCCATGGCTAGGAGCAACAGGGATTGACATGACATATGAAATTGCAAAAGCCATGGGCGTAAACGTAACCTATGGATGGCTGATAACCCAGGTGGTGAGCGGAGGCCCAGCTGCAAACGCAGGGCTGAAGGGAGGAACTAAACAGGTTTCAATAGCAGGACAACTCCTGACAATAGGAGGAGACATAATAATAGCCCTAAACGGAACTAAAATCACAAACATAGACTCCCTCTCGGCATACATGGAAGAAAACACAATGCCTGGACAAACCCTAAACGTAACCATAATAAGGGAAAACCAAATAATGACAGTTCAACTAACATTGGGAACACGTCCATAGGCCTGTAAGGCTCCATTTGGGAGGGAAATGAAAAGGAAGGAAAAAGTTAACTCCAAAATTTTACACTCAGCCTTCATATCCTTTCTCCCCTTAGGCGCAGTAGCTATCCATTTTATATACCAAACCATACCCCTAAGATGGGCCCTACTGGCCTCCCTTCTTAAAATAACATCCCTACTCTCCCTTTTCTCCAACGCTGCAAACAACGATCTATTATGGAGCTTCTTCGCCATCTACGCCTACATACTCTTCAGTTCTCCAGCCTACTTTGACACATTAACCCAAATAAAAAACAAAAACCATAATGATGGAAGAGGCTTAATTCCTGAAAAAGTGGTCTTCTCAGAACTTTTCAAAAAAGTTTACCGTGGAGTTTTCTCAGACTATAAAATATCACTTATGGCAAAAATTCCCTTGGCATTACAGCTCTTAGCCGCAGGCTCCATAATATACTCAATCTTCGGTTTAGACTGGATAATCCATTCAATGGCAGGATTCGGAATAGGAGCTGTCTCCTTAAAAGCCTATAAAATAGCCACAAAAGCCTACGGATATAACAAATTAGCCTCATATTTCGGCATAAGCAAATTTAAACCCTTTAAAACCGAAAGAAAAAGTGCAGCCGCTGAATGGACCCTTTTCTGCCTAGTGGTGGTGACAGTGGTATGGGAAATCCTGGAATACTTCGTTTACTACCTATCACCATACAACCCGTTAAGGTTCAGATCTGAAAACCTTTGGAACTCAGTTGGCGACGTAATCTTCGGCATACTCGGAGGAATGACAGCATACACAGCTGAAAACAAGTTTCTAAAAAGCCATCTATAAGCCTAACCGCCAAAAGCA
>JAVZIQ010000075.1:0-6112 GCA_038871175.1 Bathyarchaeia archaeon
TAATTATGTGAAGAGGCTGCCTTAATATAGCTGCTATTGCTATTGAAAGTCTAAGTATCGTCCCACTCCCACTTTTTAAGCTTCCATCAACCTCAATCATTCCAAGCTTACCCCCTGTTTTAACCCTCTAGTTTTTCAAGCAATTAATAAATATGCGGCTAAGTATTAATTTTGAGAAAAGGAGAGAATCTAAATGAACGCGGATAGAGAGATCATCGAAAAACTAATTGATAAAATTGATGAGTTGCTGGTTGTTTTAAATGGAATAGTTGAAGATTTGAGGTCAGTATCTGCATCTCTAAAATCTTATGGTGTTTCACAACCCCCTCGTATAGCCCCTCCATCCATGATTCCCCCAGAAACTTATGACAGGGAAAGGAAAACTGAGTTAGAAGACATTAAAATGATGTTTCCAGAAGACCTCGAAAGCCTGCTAAACTTTGAAGACAGAGGCGAATTCATAGTGGTTAAACCCCGACAGTTCTTAGGCTCTGAAAACTTCGCTAAAATTGCCTCCATAGCTAGGGGAATGGGAGGCGACTACATAAGCGCTGGAAAAGACTCACACTTTAGAATTCCAAAGAAAAAAGCTTAGGTATCAATACCTTATTTCAAAATTCTTAATCTTCCCGGTGTAATCTCCCCAGTAAACATCCACCTTCGTAACCTTAGCCCCAGGCGGGCCCACTTTACAGAATTCTATAAGCTCTCTAACCGCTGCTTCTTCCCCCTCAAAAACTGCTTCAACCCTCCCATCCGAAAGGTTACGAACCCAACCCTTAACACCGCGTTTTCTAGCTTCATAACTGGTTTCAGATCTGAAGAAAACTCCTTGAACCCTCCCGCTCACATATACATGCGCCCTGGCTTTCATGAGGCCACCAGTACGCTAGGGTAAGCGTAAAATTCAAAAGTTTATTAGGCTTTAAGTTTTACTTTAAATTAACTCTCTGAAAACTGTCATCATCCATATTAAACATGGACGTGTATAAACGGGCATATGGGGCTAAGGTTTAGGGTGAGCGTAACGTTTGGTTCCTCGCTTAAGGTTGTTTGTGTAGGGTTAAGAAAGATTTAAGTTCTTTTAAAAATTTGGTTAATATAGAGATTGATGGTCAAAGAAGCTATGGTCGGGGTTGTTTGCATTGTTTTAGGTTTAATGCTGTTATCATCAGGTTTGTTTGTCTACCGCTTAGTGGTAATGCCGAATACTATTGAGTATAATGGTGTTCGAGTAAGCTATTATTTTATTGAGGAAGGGGCATATCGTGTTTTTGTAGAAGTCTTTGTGCTGAATAATAGAGTGGACTTGTTAAAGGATGGTAACAGCGTCGATATCGCAGTTGTTCGGTGGGCAAAAATAAAAGGATGGAATGTTAATCGCACTCAATTTTCCTTTGTTTACCTTCCTGTTTTCTTGTTCGGGAAGTATGGTAGCAGAAGGCTTATAGGCACACATGCTGATGGCGGATACTGTTTCGGAGCTATTATAGATTTTGATGATACAACCACTTATAGAATTACGGGAGGTGATCTCATGGAGCTTGTAGAATGGGGAAGCCAAGGTGCCATTCGAATAGGGGAAATAAACATCGATTTTGATTTAACCACCATTGTGACAACTCCTCCTATTCCAGAATCATTCAGAGAATCTGAGAGCAAACTGTTCTCCGCAGATGAAGGTCCTTTATTAAAGCATACGGAAATCAACATCGAAGTTCCCGGAAAAGCGGTAAAGGCTATACGGAATCTCACCTGGGCCGGCGCAGCCTTAATAATTGTAGGTATCGTTTTTCTCATTTACTCTCTAATTAAAAAATGAAGTGGACACGCATTGAGTGTTAGTTGTAATGTTTTTGTGTATGTAATTTTATGTGAGAGATAATGGTGAGGGTATAGGTAAGGGGAGTTGAGAGAGTCTAATTTTTAATTAGTTAGGAAAAATTTTGCAGTTTGAAAAATTAGTGTTGGTAGATTGGAAATTGGCAACTTTGATAAGGAGAATACTTTGAAAATTGTGACAAAAATTTTGTGCACGGAATCATTTGCAATAAAAGTATTTTTCAATTTACACGTTTTGGTTTATCATTGTTTCTTACTTCATGAGGCTTTACTTTGCGAATGCTTGCTGGATTTAGGGATGTTCTTTTGATAACGCTTACACTTATTGTAGGATTTGTAGACTGCGCTGTGGCTCTTCGGGTGTTTCCCGTTAAATCCCGACTGCGACATATTTTCCTCCATGGCTTAGCCTTAAACATCCTTTTAGGAATCGTAGTGCAGTGCTCGCTATATCTGAGGTTGTTCAGGGAGCACCAACTTTGTTATCCTTTAATATCATCGCTTCATAAACGGGTTTGTGGTGAAAAAGGTTGCATAAAACTTCAAGAACCCTTGAGGATATGATGCGAAAGACGGCTCTATGAATAGTGAAGGTAAAACTTAATCTGCCTCGTATTATTGCTACATCTACCTTATTAGACATTAGATAAGAGTTATGAGTAGGTTAACGTTAGCCAAGAATTTTATAGGAATCCTTGATTGTGGAGCCCCTATTGGAATTAACCGTGGTGCAATTGTATTCTTACACTTCAAAATGTGAAGAAGAAAGAATCAGTAATCTTGGGACAAGAAATTGTAACGGAGGTTAGGCTGTTTTCCTAAACTTTATAGCCTGTTTTTCAAGGATTATGTCATAAACTTGGTTAACATCAAAATATATGCCTAGGCTTTCATACTCCTGTTCAGTTAAGAACAATATTATTTTAGGAATTGTAAATTGGTCTCTAGGTGAAAAAAATGGAATTTGCTGTTGCAAAGCTTGTAATAGGTCCTGTACAACTTTTGCCTCCTCTGTTTGGGGTCTTATGGCGAAATGTGGGATTTGGCGCTCTTCAACAAGTTCTATACGCTTTCCAAGATTGCCGTCTATATCACGTATAGATTCGATTTTATTAACCCTGACACGAAACATGTATTATCATCTTAGAAAAGTTGAAACAAGTATTTAGGCTTTAATGGCAGTCATGTTTCGCCTATTTATTTCCCTACATTTATAATTAAGACTGTAAAATGAAGGTGCTTAATTGAACTATTAAGATTGCTTGAATACGCCTATGTCTACTCCATTTCTATCGTTGCAGGCGGTTTAGGCGTAATATCATAGTAGACTGTTGAGACAGTCATGCATTCATCAAGTATTCTTGTAGCAGTTTCCTCAAGGGCTTTCCAAGGTATTTCTGAAACTTGTGCCGTTAGAAAATTTTCAGTTTGGACAGATCTTATGCTTACAACATATGGTTTCTTCTCAGGAATTTCTTTTATAGCGTAAAGAACTCTTGTAACTGTTGGGTCTCTGTTTATTATTTTAGCTTGGACGGAGACTAAATCTCGCAGGGCCTTTTGGTAGACCTGTCCCTCTGCTGTTTCAACTTTTAATCCTATGATCCTTCCGTAACATCTTTCTCCGCCCTTCAGGCCCGTAGCTTTGTCCTTAAAAATTTTAACATGTATGTTTCGTGAAGGAACATTAAGGAGATGCGCCACAGTTTCTTTGGTTTCAGCCATTCCCCGTTTTGATGAAGCCTCTTCGTTATCGATGATGGCAGCGAAGTATTGACTTGGTTTATACTTTGAAAGCGCGTTTTCAACTATCGATGTGGCCTTTTTTAACGTGTCTAATTTCTCAGGGCGAATTTCGCCGACAACTCGTACAGATAATCCTGGTCCTGGAAATGGTTGTCTTTCAGCCAGTTCGGCAGGTAGCCCCAAATACCTTGCAACCATTCGTACCTCACCTTTCAACAATGTTAGTAGAGGCTCAACCACTTTGAACCCAAACTTTTCCATAGGGTTTATCCCTATCTGCTCTAGAACGTTATGTTGTGTTTTTACACCCTTAACGGTTTCAACAACATCAGCACGAATTGTTCCCTGCACTAAAACCTTGCACTTCTCTTCACTGGCAGTTTCGCTTAAAACTGTGTAGAATAATTCCCGGAACTTTTTTCTCTTCTCTTCAGCATCCACTAAGCCTTTCATTGACTCTAGGAAACGGTCACGTGCATCAACTATTTTTACGGGCACGTTAAAAGGTTCTTGACTTAATATTTCAGCAACTCTCTCCGGTTCGCCCTCCCTCATAAAGGCGTCGTCTAGGATTATACAGACGAGGTTTTCACCTATGGCCCTACGGGTTAGAACAGCACATGTAGTGCTGTCAACCCCGCCTGAAACAGCAACCAAAGCCTTTTCATTTCTAATGGCTTTCTTTAAATATTCAATTTGAGTTTTCACAAACTCTTCTGGATTGAAGCGGCCCATCGGTTTAAGCATCCCGTACGTTTAGCTGATTTACGCTTCTCATTTATCTATTTATTGCCTTTCTGGATTGGAAAATAACTGAGCACTTTTATGCTGCTTAAACCAGAACACCAGTATAAATTGAAAATCGATTATGGATTTTCAATCTGAGAAATATGCCAATTTTTAACTGTATGACGCAAAATATTTTGAATGGATTGGTTAAATGTTTAATGTATATTTAAAAAATGCAATCTCGTCAGGCCTTGGGAGCGCTGAACCTAAGAGCTTTACAAGTTAAAGTTTTTTATCATTAGAGGTTTATTGTTCCTAAGAAGTGAAGGGTGATTCGATGAAGTCTGAGGAACTAAAAACATTGGCAGTGACTATAAACGAACTGAGTGAAAGTTATGTAGACCTTTTGCAATCCTTGAAAGGGACGATAAGACAGGTTAAAGCGACAAAACAGCTTTGGAAAGATGGAAGAAAGCCTATATTAATCAAACTTGGCTTGGCATTGATAGTTTTCCCTGAGCCTGCAGTAAGCGACGTCTTAGGCAGCATTTTAATTGCCGCCGGAACACTTCAGGAGGGCGTTAGACGCCGGGCATTGTACCTTGAGGACGTGCCTAAAACTTTCCATAACGTTATAAAAGAAATTCAAGCAACTAAGGGAAAAGTCATTAAGGGCCTAGGTTAGTCTTATATTTGATGCATATTATATTCATAACATGTTTGAGGTGGAACCTTGAAACTCGTAACTGTATTATTACCAGAAGCCTATCTTGAGGGTTTAGATGAGCTTGTAAGGGCTAATATGTATCCTAGTAGAAGTGCAGCTATAAGGTCAGCTGTTAGGGATTTGCTTAAAAAAGAATTATGGGAGAGAAGGGAAAGGTAAGCATATCTGGGAATCTTCAAAGCCTATGAAGCCTTATAGCATTCCGAATTTTTTCAGCGGATTCAGCTGGTTTTTCTGAAAGTGTAATAGCACGTCCCACGATTAGGTAGTCTGCCCCCGCTTTTAATGCAGCTTCTATTACTCCTCCTTGCGTTCCAATTCCCGGCGAGTAGATAGGAACTTTTCTGCCAAGCACCTCGCAGACTTCCCTAATCTTTTCTGGATAAGTAGCACCCACCACAGCTCCATCTGCACTCCATTTTAGGGCTTTCTTCGCGAACGTGATGTACTGTGGAACTTGAAGTCCCGTTTCACAGTCAACCACATTTTGCCCGTATCCTTCAGAAGCTCCCTTATGGCTCATGTAAACAAGAAGAATTACCCCTCTTTTCAGCTTTTTAGCAACATCAAAAATAGGCTTTAATCCATCTTCCCATCCTATGATGGGATTTGCTATTAAAGCATCAAATCCAGCCTCGTAGTAGTACTCGGCTATCGTCTGGTTTGTAGAGCCTATGTCATTTACTTTGGAATCTGCAATGGCTAAAAGGCCTTTTTCATGAGCTTCTTCTATAAGCTTTTGTAAGCTGTTAAAGAGTCCTAATGGCAAAATAAGGTGATAGTTAATTTTTACTGCGCATATGTAAGGATAGACTGAGTTTAAAATTTTTTCTGCCTTATAATAGAGTGTTTGTCGCATGTCTGGTTTCTCATAGGGAAGGTCTAAAGCCAAAATTATATTAGAATCTTTTTTCTTGGCGTTTTCTTCCATTCTGGCACGGAATGACAAGGTTGAAACACCCCTACCTTATCTCGGAAGATGCATTAAAAACTTTTATTTCTCCTAATTCCCCGTGGCAGTTTTCTTTAATGTAAAAAAGAGCTTTTTCAACAGCTTCTTTGAGTTGA
>JAVZIQ010000076.1:0-5992 GCA_038871175.1 Bathyarchaeia archaeon
GGAATAGTTCCCCTCTCAAACTCCTCCATTTTAAGCCAGAAATGCCCAGTATCAGGCTGAGGCTTAGCATAAGGAGTCCAGTCGTTGCCTACATGCTCATCCTTACACGCTATCTGACAACAATAACACCCATTACATTTGGCCACATCAACAACAAATATTTTACCCATAAAACTCACCTCAAAACCCATGTTTCATAACATAAACCTACATCAGGATGAAGCCTACGCTTAAAAGCCTCTGGAAAAGCATCCATTAACCCGTAAATGTCCACCCTCTCCACCTCAACGAGCACCCCGCTGGCAACCTGACCTACTGTGTTTCTAGATGCAGGTTTAGAAGGAACTAATAAGTCTATGGCTCCTCCCCTGTCTATTAATGGATCTATAGATATGAGGTCCGCTCTGGCTCCATGATGTATCTGCACGCTTCCAGGCTTAATCCTCTCTGTGACGTAAGCTGCGGCGAGAACGGCTCCAAGCTCATTGAAAATTTTCACTATGTCTCCATGCTTAATCCCCCTGCGAGCAGCATCTAATGGGTGAATCCATACAGGCTCGTATAGATAGCCGTCTGGTCCCTTTATTTTGCATGTAGCGATTTCCCTAAGCCAAGTTATGTCGTCTCCTTGGGCATGAAACCTCCATTTTGGATGGTTAGATATTAAAAGCAACGTATACTTCTTTGACCTGGGGTGGAGTAGGCTTTCCTGATGTGTTTGACCATAAGCTATATACCTGGGAATAGGCGGTCTCTCGTCATCTTCAGGAAAGTGTTGAGCTAAACCAGTTGAATAAATTTCAATTTTGCCGGTGGGCGTATCCAGTCCTTTACCTTCGGGCAGTTCGTAGTACCATGTTAGGCCAGGCTTTGCTCCCCATGTTAACCCCTCTTTTGCGGCTATTTCGCTCTGTATCCTTTTCCATTCTTCCCATGTTGGACAATCTGGGATAACTATTTTCTTCTTCTTGAATTCTTCCCAGCTTATTCCCAGCTTTTTGTAGGCGTAAGAGTTTTCATACATTTCCTTCATGCGCTCCTCGGCTGGGGGAAAGGCTTCTCCAATTCCCAGCCTTTGGGCTATTAAGCGGCATATTTCGTAATCGCTTTTCGACTCCCCTATTGGTTCGACGCATTTTTCTTGGTATGCAAACATGCTTACGAAAGACCTTGTATCCTGTATTAGATCTTCATGTTCCAGTATAGTTTGAGCTGGAAGTATTAGGTCAGCGAAGACCATGTCGTTTTCAAACCATGGGTGTACTGCCACGATAAACTCTATGCTTGGACTTCGATAGGCCTCTATTATCTTGCTATTCCAACATGTAATATAGCAGGCGTTCTCGTTCCATATCATGTGTATGCCTGGGTGTCCCTCTGGCGGGAAGGTATATCTCTTAAATTGATCCTCTCTAGATGCACTTATTGCTCCTGTGCCATACCAAGCTATTGGCGGATTAAGAATTGCCTCTGGCACAAGTACTTTTGGAACGAATACGGGCGATACGGCTGAAACAGTATATTTAGCCATCGGCCCTGCTACAAAAGTCGTTGAAAACTCTGGGTACTGGGGGAAAGGCGCAAGTCTCTTACCCGTTCCACCGCCATAGAATCCTCTTAGAAATTGTCTTCCAGGCTTTCCTAAGCCCTGCATTGCCATGCATATGACCTCTAACCGGGCTAACTCATGGGAGTATGGTCCCCTAATTTTGGGCCCTCCAAAGAAGAGAGCTATGGATGTCCTCTTCTTCGCCCAAGCTTTAGCCAAAGCCTTTATAGTCTTTGAGGGGACTCCTGTTATTCTTTCAGCCCACTCAGGTGTTTTAGGGACGCCATCTTCATCGCCTGTCACATACCTGGCGAAATCTTCGAAGCCTATACAGTGGGTTTGAAGGAAGTTCTTGTCATAAGTTCCATCTCTTATCCACAAATATGCAATAGCCAAGTAAAGGGCGGAGTCAGTGTTCGGCAATATTGGTATCCACTTATCTGCATGTATGGCGTTCGCAAAATTGCAGTCAGGTGATATGGCCACTATTTTTATTCCAGCCTCCCTAAACCAATGACATGTGACGCTTCCTATCTGCCCAGCAAACCCAGCTACGGTGCTCTCAGGATCGCATCCTGTCATAATCAGCATCTCAGCATTCTCCAACACATCGTCAAATATGGCGTCTTGATGTGGGAGACCAGCATGAGCTCCCTCCATCCCCCAAACATGTTTTGCACCCCAGTAATAGCCCTCCCAACTGTCAGGGTTTCTAACCTGCTGTGTCCACCCACCTAGCCTTCTAAACAGTTCAGAAGAGTTGCCGTGCACCGTCTGTACAGCTCCTCCTTGTCCATGCCCGTCAGACTGTACTAGAACAGCATGCAACCCATACTTCTCCTTTATCCGCTTAATCTCCTTCTCAATTATGTTTAAGGCTTCATCCCATGATATCCTTACAAACCCGCTTTTACCCCTGTTCTGGGGGTTCCTGTTCTCAGGGCTCCAATCGACTCTCTTGAGAGGATACCTAACTCTGTTCGGCGAATACAAACGCTTTTTATATGCTAGGCTAACCCAATATGGCAGGCTCTTAGCCGGCTGGGTGAAGGTTTTCCCACGAGCTTTTATCTGGTATAGCCTGACCTTTTCAAAGTGAAGCGGTTTAATCCTCAATATCCTTCCATTTTTGACGTGGACCTCTAAAGGCTCAGCAGAACCTGAAATTCCGCCTAAACCATGACTTACATAACAAACTTTCACTTCATCACTTTTCTCTCCGCTATTCGCCTTTTCAACAGCTTTAGCCTTTAATGTCGCTCCGCTGTATGATGCTGTACCAGTGAACACCTTTCCAAGAAAAGAAATTTGGCTAGATAACGCTTCAATATTCATCTACCTTCACCGCTTCCAACTGGCAATAACTGTATATAAATTGTTCAGTTTAAAAAACTATCTTTAAAATTTCTATTTTTACTTAATTGAAAAACGGCTTTCATTCACGCGAAAGTACAAGGTCCTACGGTAATTTTGCCAGCATATACTTGGTTAAAGATTCGTCTAATTCAACAAATCTTTTAGTTAGTATAACTAAGCCTCGGTAAAAATCCGTTTCAGCAGCGTTAGATATGGTCTTAGCAAATAATGGAATCCATGGAAGTAGGTGTTTATTCAAAAATTCTATTCGCCTTTCTAACTCCCTTTTTAACTCGTCTTTCTTGCCTTTTAACCCGCTCTCGGACGCCTTTTGACATAGATATGCCATGAACTGAAGTTCTGTTGAGATATGATCTGCCGGCTCTTTGAAATCCTCCTTCAAATCTACACCAGCCTCACGGTAGGCTTTGAGAACCTCCTCCATAGGCCTTTCCATTATGAAGCCGCTTTTATAAGCTGATTCTGAAGGATGAGGCAAACCCTTAACTCCTAAAAAAAGGTTTGCATACTCAACTGCAAGCTCCAATTCAGCCTGTTCAAGGCTGGAGTTCTTCAAACGCTCCATATATCCGCTTAAAACCTTAAGGCCTTCGTTTAGCTCCTTGTCAGGCACTTTTTGCAAGGTTTCAGAATTTAGAAAGGCAAGGCTGTCTTCCATAAGTTTCTTGAGGAAATCAGCAGTCACTTCCTTTTCAAATGCTCTGCTTAAGAAATTATAAATATTATAGCAATTCCTTAAAAAGGCTAGAAGGGTATCTTTAAAAGCTTTTTCCAGCGCCATGCCACCTACAAGGAAGACCCTCATATAAAAGATAAATGTTGCCATTAAAATACATAGTAATTGTGGGCTTTTACGGTGATTTGAAAAGGGCAGTTTAAAACCCTTAAGCATATTTAAGCCTAGGTTTGTTAAGACCTATGAAAGCCTAAAATTTTCCTAGCATAAGATAAAATAGGCCGAAAAGTAAGCATTATTATGGGAGAACTGTTGAAAGATCTGAAGCTTAGGTTCTGTGTTCCAACAACATTCGAAAATAACTTTATTGAAGAGTTAGCCGAATTAAATGATAAGTATCAGAAATTTGGCTCTCAAGTTTATGAGATTTACGGTTCTTTTAAGGCTTCTATGTTTGGAACAGGATGGCCTGCAACTGTCCTTCCGATAGTTGATGAGGAAATGCTTGCGCAGCATATTGAGACTGCTCATTTTCACGGTATTAAGTTTGCTTACACTTTAAACGCCGTGTGCATGAACCTTGTTGAATATACTGAGGAAGGCCAAAAGGCTCTCCATGAGCTTTTAAAAAAGCTTTCAAAAATGAAAGTGGATACTCTTATAATTACTATACCCTACCTTATTGAATATGTAAAAAAGAATTTTCCCGAATTCAAGATTAACGCCTCCTCACTTTGTTACATAGACTCCCTTAACAGGGCATTAGCTTATGAAAGGCTGGGAGCAGATAGGCTTACAGTAAGCGAGGACCTGAACCGATGTTTCAACTTGCTTAAACTCATAAGGGCTAACGTGAAAGCTGAACTTGAAGTCATAGCCAACAACGGTTGCCTACTTAAGTGTCCATATAGGGCATACCACAACACTATAACCGCACATGTTTCCCAAAATGTCATGGAGGATAAAGTAGGTTTCAGTTACAAACCATACCCTTTTATGAAGTGTACTCTCGAAAGATTAAGCAACCATAAGGAAATTATAAAGGCGCCATGGTTTAGACCTGAAGATTGCAAATATTATTCAGAAATAGGCTTCAACTACATTAAGATTGCAGGGCGAGGTTTACCCGCAGAAGTTTTACTAAAACTTGTTGAGGCTTATCTTTCTGGCCATTATGAAGGCGACATATACTCATTGATTGATAATTCTTACATGCATTTCTGCTTTGATATGTTTGATCTGAAAAGCAAACCTCTTCCTCAACTCAGAATATCAATTGACAATCGTTCCCTTGACGGCTGGTATGAGTATTATGTGAATAACAACCCTCAATGCGCAATAGGATGTGGAAAATGCAATTACTGCGGTGAAATTGCCGAAAAAGTTGTTAAAACCAATCCTGAAATAGTAAGTAAGTACATAGAGAGAATAGAGCATATGATAAACAAATTGACTTCACAGAAACCCCCAATAAAAATAAAAAGAGTAGAGGGAGGCGGACAAATTTTAGTAAGAGCTTAGATTATAAGCGGTGCTTGCAGGTTTAATCCCTTTCGGCACAATCAATACTTTCTTCTTTATGATTCAAGCGGGCAATGTCGAAAGCCTTCATATACCGTTAATGTATTCGCTTATGCACCCTACAATCGACCAGCGTCTGATCTAGGATTTATAACTGATGCACTCTAGGCTTTTACATTACTCTTGAAACTGAACTGTAGCCTAGTTTCTTTGCTAGCCAAGGTATGGGGTTAACGAAATGCTGATCGAAGCCTAGGGGTGTGTCTTTAATCCCTAAGGCTATTGCCAATATTTGAGTGAAATAAATAATCGGGACGTCTCCAAACTCTCCATACTTTAATTTAACCTTCTCCTGCATTTGGTCAAGGTTAAAGTGGCATAGGGGGCAAACAACACTAATGGCCTCAGCCCCTTCTGTGAAGGCTGAATTGATTATGGAATATGAGTGTTCGACAACTGAGTCGAAGGAGACGGCGGCTAGATAAGAGCCGCAGCATTCCATTTTATTTGGAAAGTCAACGGGTTCGCAGCCTAGGCTGATTAAAAATTCTTCAAATATTGTTGGGTTTTCTGGATTATCCAGTTTAATTTCACCATAAGGACGTAGGAGTAGGCATCCATAATACGGGGCTATTTTTAAGCCCTCCAAATTTACTTTTACAAATTCAGTTAGTTTATTGAAGCTGATCTTATCCCTCAAATACTCCAGAAAGTGGAGAACTTTAACCTCTCCTCTGTATTCTTCTCCCAAAAACGCGGTTATTTGTTCCCTTTTCTTCGCGTCCTTTGCCATAGTGGAGTTGGTTTGTTTTAGTACGTTATAGCAGAGGGCGCATGTAGTCATTAACTCGTTTCCGACTTTTTTTGCA
>JAVZIQ010000077.1:0-5658 GCA_038871175.1 Bathyarchaeia archaeon
TCCATGGTCTATCCTTGAAACTTTTAGGAGGTTTACCGCCTCCCAGACGTATTCAGCTGGGCCTTCCTCTCCAGCATGGGCTACTGTTAAAAATCCCTCTTCAACTGCCCTTTCGAAGACTTTGTTAAATTTTGAGGGGGGATTACCTGCCTCAGCTGAGTTAAGGCCAACCGCCGAAATCCATTCCTTATATGGCATGGCCTCTTCAAGGGTTTCCATGGCGGATTCAGGGCTTAGATCCCTTAAAAAACACATGATCAGCCTAGAGGTAACTCCAAGCCTTTTTTCAGCGTCCACCAGTGCCCTGTGAAACCCGCATACAACATCTTCGAACTTCACTCCCCTCCTGGTGTGGGCCTGCGGGTCGAAGAATACCTCAGCATGTAAAACATTTTGGCATGATGCCTTCTGAAAATATGACCATGCAAGGTCATAGAAGTCCTGCTCGTTTATAAGCACCCCTGTCCCTTCATAGTAAACGTTCAGAAAATCCTTAAGATTTTTAAATCTGTAGGCTTCTCTAACTTCTTCCACCGTTTTATACCTTATCCTAACCCTGTTTCTGTTCGCCATTTTAAACATTATTTCGGGTTCTAGGGCGCCTTCCAAGTGTATGTGAAGTTCAGCTTTTGGAAGGCCTCGAATGAAGGATTCCATGAATTTTTCAGTATCTGCCATTTTAGGCCATCTCATTATTGGTTAAAGCCTCTGTTCATCCTTCAGATTAACTTATCTCTCCCTCCTGTCTGGATGAAGCCTTTCTAGTAAATGTTTATTTGGCTTATGTGTCCTTTTCTATAATGCTGTGAGGCGGGTTTGCCTTGAATGTTTTATCAGCTGAAAGGGCGGCGCGCCTATCCCTCGGCGTTCCAATAGTGGATGAGGTTTATCCAGGTTTTGAACCTGGAGATTTCGGGGTTTTGTACGGCGACGAGGCTTCCACGTGGACTTTCTTGTTATGCGTCCGCTCCATTATGCCGCCCGCGTCTAGAGGTTTGGGATCCCCGGTGGTTTTCGTTGACGGCGGAAACTCTTTTAACCCCTACCTTGTCGCCGATTTCGCCCGTCGATATGGCTTTGAACCATGTGGGGTCTTAAAGAAGATTTATGTTTCAAGGGCTTTCACAGCCTATCAACTTTACTCCCTAATAATGGAGAGGCTTGAACCTTTTCTTGAAAGCGTAAACGCAAGGTTGCTCGTTGTTTCAGAAGTGGCCAGCCTCTTCCTTGACAGGGATATGCCTAAAACCGAAGCTGAAGAATTGTTTGTTAAGGTGTGCTCAAAGCTTTCAGATATAGCCTCTAAAAAGAAGACTGTAGTTTTAGCTACATACCATTCTGATGGGAGGTCTAGGCGAAGCTTGTTTTTAGAGGCTGTCCTATTTGGACGATGTAACGTCCTTATAAAATTTGAGAGGAAAGGACGTTTATTACGTTTAGCCTTGCAGGATCATCCGCATATTAAGCCTTTCACTTTAGATTTAACACTTGACAATTCGTTGACAAAGTATTTGGAGGTGTAGCATTTGGGCAGAACTGTTCCCTCCTACAGGCAGGCTTTGGAGGCTGAGGTTGCCCGGTGGAATGGCTTCAGAAAAGCCTTAAGAGGCAGGGACCTTGAGGCTTTTGAAAAAATTATGAATTATTGTAGGGTTTATGCCTCCGCAGGAGGCATGGCCACACGTCCAGTTCTCTCTGAAGCCATGTTCATGTGCATCCTCCTAGGTCTGCAGAGGGAGTTAACGGAGATTAGGGAAAGCCTTGAACGGGTTGAAAAACAGCTTCAGAAGGCTTAAAGCTGTCAGAGGCTGGATTTTAGACGTATACCCCTCAGGGCCAAGCGAGGTTACTGTCTGGATAATTTCAGAGGGAGGAGAACGGGTTAAGCTTTCAGACAGGTATACGCGTAGGATTTATGTTTCAGGAACTCCTTCCAACCTTGAAGGTTTAGCTAAAAATCTCGTGGGAAGCAGATCTGTAGCTGGCTTAAGGTTTGTGGAAAAATACGCCGACTTTATGGAGGCTGCCAGAAAAACCGTTTTAGAAATCGACATGAGAGATTACAGTCGAACAAAGTTTTTTGCAAGGAAGGTTATGCGCCTAGGCGGATATGAAAGGTTTCAGCTTTTCAACGTGGACGTCCCAGTTAGCCAAGCCTACCTTTATGACAGAGATGTTTATCCATTATCCCACGTTTTAGCTTTTGAAAACGGTGAAAGCCTCTACTATGAAGTTTTAGACAGTGTAGAGAGCTGCGAATACAATCTGCCGCCTTTGCGTTCAACATGGATCCACGTAGACTTGAAAAAGGATGGTGCCACGCCAAGTTTTACAGACAAAATTGAAAGGATAACCCTTGACTTCGAAGGTGAAAAAGTCATATTAGACGGAGGAGGCGAGGATGAAAAGATATTAAACCTTGTCAAGACTGTCAAGGAAGGTGATCCGGACATAATTTTTACACATGGCGGGGACTCCTTCCTTCTGCCCTACTTGGCTTATAGGGCATTTGCAAACGGTATTTTAGATCAGCTAGTTCTAGGAAGGGAGGATATTCCCCTTAAAGCAGGTAAAAGCCGTGGGAGAAGCTATTTCTCGTATGGAAGGGTGTATTATAAGGCTCCTTTGAGGAGGCTTTTCGGAAGGATCCATATAGACGTAGATAACACATTCATATATGCTGATTGTGGTTTAGAAGGTTTAATAGAAGTTTCAAGAACATGCCGTGTTCCCCTTCATAGAGCTTCAAGGGCTTCTATTGGAAGTATAATGACCTCTCTCCAGTTTTACACTGCATGGAAGGATGAAGTCCTCATACCGTGGAAGAAAAGTGAGCCTGAAACTTTCAAAACAGGCTGGGATCTGCTGGTTGCAGACAGGGGAGGCTTCATTTTTGAGCCTAAAACAGGGTTTCACACAGAAGTTTTCGAGGTTGACTTCACCTCCATGTTTCCTGTTCTCATGCAGACTCGAAACATTTCAGCAGAGACTGTTCTTTGCAGTTGTTGTCCAAACTCTAAGCTTAGGGTTCCAGAGCTGGGTTACAATATATGCGAGAAGAGGAGAGGTATAGTTCCAAAAACCCTTGACCTGCTCCTTACGAAAAGGCTTAGATATAAAGAGCTTATGAGGAAGACGGCCGACGAAGACCTGAGGAGGATTTATGATTTAAGGCAAGCGGCGTTGAAATGGATACTCGTCACATGCTTCGGCTATTTAGGCTATAGAAACGCAAGGTTCGGGAAGGTTGACGCCCACATCGCTGTATGCGCCTTCGCAAGAGAAATACTTCTTAGAACGGCGCGTTTAGCTGAAGAGCACGGCTTCGAAGTTGTCCATGGAATTGTGGATTCCTTATGGATAAAAAAGCCGGGAGCTTCGCCTAAAGAGATTGCCGAATTCTGCCGTGAAGCCTCAGCCCTCACAGGTGTTCCACTTAACGTTGAGGGTAAATACCGATGGATAGTTTTCCTGCCCTCTAAAATTCAGCCGCAGGTTCCTGTTCTAAACAGGTATTACGGGGTTTTCGACGATGGACGGGTTAAAATGCGCGGCGTTGAGGCAAGGAGAGCAGATACCCCTCCATATATAGCAAAAGCCCAGAGGGAAATGATAAAGGTTCTAGCCCCAGCCTCAAGCTTCGAAGAGTTCTCAGCTAGGATTCCAGAAGCATTAAGGGTTCTAAGAGAATTTTGCCAGAGGCTATTAAACGGAAAATTAAGCATAAACGATTTACTAATAAAAAAGAGGATTTCGAAAAGTCCAGGGGAATATTTACATAACGTTTTTCAGGCCGTGGCTGCAAAACAACTTAAAACTGCAGGCTACAACGTTTACCCTGGACAGACAGTTCAATATTTAATAGTTGACGCAGATAGTAGAACCCCAAACAGCAGAGTAAAAGCTGCACAGCTTTTAAAAGCCGATTCTAAATTCGACGTGAAAAAGTATTTGGAACTGCTCCTTGAGGCTGGAGAAACGCTTCTCAAGGTTTTCGGCTACAACATGGATAAAATACGAAGCCAAGTTTTGTATGGAGAAAAACAGCAACTCCTCAATTGAGTTAAAGTCTTGCTCACTCAGGGAACTTAAAGATTAAGCTAATAAATATGCTAATGCTATTGGTTCTTTAATAATTCAGAAATTATGATTAGAATTTAACGTAAAGGGCAAATCTTAGTGCACGGTGGATTTCCGCATCGTTTACTGGTAAAATGCGTTGTGATGACGGATAATATGGAGTGAAACCTTATATTATGCCACAATATAGTATTTTCTGGTGCAGAGGTTGGAAACTGGAGTGGAAGTTAAGAAAGTGGACGCTCAGGGCCGCCTTATTCTACCTGCTGATTGGCGAGAAGCTGAAATTGGGGAAAGTCGAGAGCTGTACATCATAAAGAGGAAAGGCTACTTGAAGATAGTCCCAAAGCGTCGCGTTGATTTAACGGAGCACTTTGACAAAGTTGATCTGGGCATCGAAACTATTGGAAGCTGGAAACAATTCGAAAAGAGATTCTATGAGGCAGGCACATGAGGTTCCTGGACGCAAATGTATTCATTTATGCATACTACAAACCGAAAAAGCAGTTAACCCAAAGAGAAGCACAAATGAAAGAACAAGCCAAACAGATAATCACCAATGTATCTCAAGGAAAGGAAGAAGTCACAATGACTGTTGTGCACTTATCTGAAATAGTAAACATTCTTAAACAAGGCATGCCACTAGACCAGCTAAACAAAATCATTCGCGGCATATTCATGCTTGACAATGTAAAAATATATGGCGTAACCCGAGAAGCATATTTCGCTGCAGCTGAACTCGCGGAAGATTTAAAGCTTGAAGCCAACGACGCCCTAGCTGTTGACGTTATGAGGCTGAATGATATTAGAGAAATATACTCATTCGATGAGGACTTCGATCAAATAGAAGGGATATCTAGGCTACCTAAACTATAGCAGCCTTACCAGACAGTTGTTCCTTAAGGCTAGGTTTTCCTAGCTGTTCCAATTGTAAATGGTTATTTCTGACCTGCAAAGGATTAAAGAATTTTACCAGTAAACTTGTGTTCAAATTTTAGTCACTGCTTACAAGGCTCAAAATAAGGCTTTTAGCTAAAATACGCTTTTATCACGCTCTGTTTTTGGTGCGGCCGCCGGGATTTGAACCTCTAGTTCTGGTGCCCTTCTTTTCATTTTTAGTTTTGTTTTTCATTTAGGGCACCAACATATTTTTGGGTTGTGTAGAAGTTAAAGTTTTCTTGGGTTTTCTGTGTTTTCCATTGCTGTGTTTTTAATGTTTTTGTGAGGAGAGCTATTGGTGTAGTGTTTGGCTTTTTTAAGTGATGAGGATTTGGCTGGTTTCCTTTCTGTTTTAAAGTCTAGCGCTCGTAATGTTTATGGTCGAGGATTAAGGCTTTTCCAGCAGTTTTACGTTAGTCAGGGGTCTTTGAGGGATTTTCTGGATCGAGTTGAGCGGGATAGCCTTTTGCCTAGGCGTGAAAGGAGGCGCATAGCCGCTCAAGTTTTGAATGATTTTGTAGTTTGGCTTAGTGGTCGAGGCTATGCGCCAAAAACCATAAGAGTTTATGTTGGGGCTGTCCAAAGCCTAGCAAGATACCATGATATTCCCATTAGTTTGCGTTACGTGAATCTTCCGCC
>JAVZIQ010000078.1:0-5287 GCA_038871175.1 Bathyarchaeia archaeon
GGAATATATGAAGGACTCGTTGTAGGGTAAGGTTTACGCTTTTCAGCTTCAATTTTGGCTAACTCTAATTCTCTTTTCAGCCTTTCTTTACTTTCGCCTTTAAGCTCGGAGAGTTCACGGATCTCATCCACTGTTTCCTTCAAAATATACCTGATAACCCACATGCCTGGCCCTCCAAGCTTTGGATTAGTGCGTAAAAGCTTAAGCCTCACAGGATTTGGGTATAGAAGAAACTCGTCGAACCAATAATAATGCCTATTATCTTCATGGGTTGCCCTAACAATTTGAGCTTCGCCTATTATTGCTTTTTTCTCAACATGATAAACCATAAGAATCGTTCCTGGAATTTCAAGGAGGCGAACTCTACGGGGATAAAAACACTTTATTTTGCCTTTAAGAACATCTTTAAGCCAACCGTCATATTCAGGAGAATCACAAAAACCAAGGGGTCGACCACATTGCCGCGCTCCACTAATAAAGAAAGGACAAGCAACACCTCTCCTAGCATGAACACTGCAAGGATTATACTTAACCAGAGCAGCAACAGGAGTTGACATATACAAAAATAATTAATCATTCTTACCATATTAACCTTACAATCAAGCAAAAGTCGTTAAGTCGATGACTCGGTTACAGGCTTGCTTCTCAACATTGGCTGCACACTAGCTTTTAAGGTTGAAACTCCAGCAGATACTACTGTTCACGCTAGGGAAATTGCTGAAAGGGGAGAAATAATTTAAAAGTTGAAATTTGCTTTAAATTGTTGGATGAGCAGGGCAGTATTAACAGCTATACTTGCGGAAATGCAGGTTTGGCTAAACGAATTCGAAGCTGAAATGCTTTACCGTGAGCTTCTCGCCTATTTTGGGCTTATAGGCGCTGTAGACGAGTGTCAAGCTTTGGAAGAGGCTTGGAGGGACCCTTACAATAGAATTGAAATTGAGGGATTTATTAGGGCCTGGCTTGGGAAAAGGCGTAGAAGAAAAGAGGAAGCAATAGCTGGAGTAGTTTAACAATGAGCTTGGAGTTTATAATCTTCATTGCAGTATTGATGGTCTTCATTTTCATGTTCCTTTTCATGTTCATTCTAACGATTTTCACATTTTTAAGATGGCAAAAGGCTGCAGCCTACTACACACCGTCCATAAAGCTTGAAGAATATGCCTGCCCAAAGTGCGGCTCAAAAGAATTAGAACTATTAGGGAGGAGAACCATAAAATGCAGAAAGTGCGGGACGGTTTTCACCTTAGGCGCTGAAGCAGATGAAGAACGCTGGTTAATATGGCCCTTCTTCTGGTGGCTACCAATAATTTGGCCAATGCCTATAATGAAGAAATAGCCATAAGAAAGGATTAGACGAAGAGTTTTGCTAAACTCGATTAATGAAGTGTAAGCGTTAAGTGCGTATTTTTGAGGCCTAAGGATCTAGTAGCGAACATTTTAAGTGTTAGAGGTTAAGCCTTGTCTATAGTAAAAACTAATAAAAGTTAGATAAAATTCAGGGGTGCAAGCGAGATGAACTTTAACTTATAATTTTATATTTGTAATATAGTCTGTTAGGTATAAGAGAAGGTTTTTGGATTTGGCTGAAGAGAAAGCGAATTCAAATGCCCGTAAGATTGCCTACTTTGGAATTTTATCCCTTGGCATAGTAAGTTTGATGGGTGACATAGTTTATGAAGGTTCAAGAGGTATAGTTCCCGATTACTTAAAGTTTTTAGGGGCATCTTTATCCATAGTAAGCTTTGTAGGTGGAATCAGCGAGTTTTTAGGCTATACAATGAGGCTTTTAGGCGGATATTTTGCAGATACAACCCGTGCTTACTGGGTTTTCATATTTCTAGGCTACGGTCTGATATTTTCAATTCCGCTTTTAGGGCCATTAAGCGCGTTTGGGTTAGGAACAGCGATAACCCTTGTCTTGCTTGAGAGAATAGGTAAGGCTGTCAGGTCGCCCTCAAGGGATACGCTTCTCTCGTTGATAAGCAAGGATGTGGGAGCCGGGAAAGCCTTTGGATTACATGAGCTTTTAGATCAGATAGGCGCAATAATTGGGCCGATCATGGTGGCTGCTTTAATGTTTGCAAGCGCCAACAACTATGAATACACTTTCACTTTTCTTTTCGCCCCCTTCGCCGTGCTCCTAATGGTCTTAGCCTACACTTACAGGAGGTTAGGCTCAAAATTGGCCGCTGCAGAAACAGGGAAAGCAGAGGGAAAAGCGAAGCTTGGAGAAGAATTTTACATTTACACTTTTTCTGTTCTCCTAAACACTATGGGGCTTATTCCATGCGCGGTTATACAGGCTAAAGCTTCAGACTTTCTCCAACCAATAGGTGGGCAGTGGATTGTGCCATTAATGTATACTTTTATTCAAGGCGTAGATGCTCCATCAGCTCTAATTTCAGGATACGCCTATGACAAGTTTGGAATAAGGATTCTCGTTGCACCTTTCCTAATTTCAATAATTCCATCCCTTCTCGCCTTTGCAGGCAACGAACTTTGGATTCTATGGGTTGCAGCCGCCATTTTCGGATTAGTTCTTGGAATGCATGAGTCAGTTTACCGTGCAGCAGTGTCAGAGTTTGCACCAATTTCCTCCAGAGGTTTAGCCTACGGCCTTTTTAACACAGTCTACGGCGTCGGCTTCCTCATAAGCGGCAGCTTATACGGTTTATTTATAGCGCTTAACGCCCCACTCACACTAATGATTTTTTATGCAGTTATAACTCAGTTAGCCGCAACATTTTTCCTGTCAAAGGCTTGGAAGCTAAAAATCCAGCCTTAACAATCCAGAATTCTTTCGCCGCAATTCAATGTTTCAAACATTAACGGTTAGCGAAAGTGCTTTAGGCTGCAGTATAGGCTGTATCTTATGCCTTAACGGGATCTTCCCGTTTAACTTTATCCACGGGCTGCTTTAAGCGGATTTTCAAATGTTGGGGATGGACACATGGTTAAACATTTTCCGCAGTAATGTGCCCTATGAGCAAAAGTCTTTTCATGTTTTGCAATTGGGTCTGTGTGTAAAACAGCCTCCTTTTCAATGTCTTCGAAGGTTTTAATTTTTTCAGGAACGTTTATTTTCCCTTCAACTTTGCCTATTCCTCCAACCCAAGCGCATTTGACAGCGTCCAGGTTGGAGTATGCGTATGTTTTATCGCCGATAGTTACTTTCTTCATTTCTTTAGGGATTAATGCTTCAACAGGACAGGCGTAATGGCACATGGGTTTGCTGACTCCAAATTCTTCTTCACATATCTTTCGGCATAAATCCACCCTGCATAGTTTCGGACCGTTGTAGAGGGGATCCGGGTTTAACTCGGCTGTTGTTATCACGCTAACCCATCTCGCACGTGGACCAGTTTTAGGGTTTAGGACAAGGCCGCTTAAACCAAACTCGCCGCAGCCAGCAGCCACCGCCGCATGCCTATTAGAAAACTGGCCGAAACGTTTTGTACCCCCCTCCTCTATTTTCCATTCAGCCCCACTTGAAGCCACTGGAAGAGCTACGTGTCCCCTTTCCTCCAGCATTTTAGCAACAATATATGCCGCTCGATCCAAAATAAACCAGTTAAGCACGCTGTAACCATACCATATATAGGAATAAAAAAGATGCCTTGGAAATTTTTCGTAGTGAACCCTTAAACTAGCCCTCCTAACACCCTCCAAAATCCTAGCACCCATAACTATAACAGACTTCGCTCCAGGCAGAAGATTTTCAGGTTTATGCCCCTCAGGCGCACCCATAAACCTATCCACAGAAGCCACACCGAAAAAATCAAGCTTCAAATCTTCCAATGCAGCCGCCTTTAATTCCTCCTTCATACACAACAACCCCTAATAAACTGTTATGCTCTGCCCACTTTCTATTTTAGTGTTTCTAAAATCAATACTCTTCATAAAACTGAACAAACCCGCGACATTTAAAGCAGAAATAAACAAGTGCTATAAATCGAAATTTACAAATTAAAATTTGTCTATGTTTAAGAGAGGTTGCTGTATGAAGCCTAAAATTGCTGTGTTTGGCAATTCAAGCCTCAACATCGGTCATGGCATTGCAGCTGATCTGACGCTTGCAGGCTATGAAGTCAATCTTTTTGACCTTCCAAGATTTCACGAAATGCTCATGCCCATCCAAAAGCTTGGAGGAATAAACGTGGATGGCGATCCTAACGCCCTTGCCTCTGGGAAAACCGGATTCGCCAAGATAAAAATGATTACTACCGACCCTGAAAGGGCGCTTAAGGACGCCGACGTGGTTTTCATTGACATATATCCAGCTCACGATATTGAAGCCAGGTTTGAATGTATTGCGCCATACTTGAAGGATGATGCAATTGTCAACTTTAACAATTACGGATACTGGCCATGTTTAAGGGTGGCAAAAATTCTGAAGGAAGAAGGCAAAATTAACGTCATAACAACTGAAACTCCAGCCCCATTATATGTGGTTAGAGGGGGAAATGGCTACCTTAATTTTTCCATAATGAGGAAGGGTATACCCTTATCAGTTTTCCCAAGCAAAAATAGTGAAAGGGCTTTCAAAATTTTAAACGCTATATACCCGACCTTCAAGTTGGCTAAAAACGTGTTGCAAACCAACTTTGAAAACCTGAACATGCAAGTACACGCGGCAATAGCCCTTTTAAACGTTGCATATTTTGACCGTGCAAAAGAACATGGGGAAACCACTGCCTACTTCTACAAGACTGGAATAACACTGCACACAGGCATCCTAATAGAAGCCCAAGACAGAGAAAGATTAAACGTATGCAAAGCATACGATGTGCCCTACACTCCTTTCAGAGAGACATTCATGCGGTATTATGGTGGAAGCGGAAAAACCTTGGCGGAGCTTATGCTTAGCTCCGAATTTATCCAAGGCATCCCTGCCTATAGTACAGATATATGGTCTCAATGGCTGAAAGCTGACTTACCCCTAGCAATGGTTCCCTTCGTGCTGCTGGCAGAACTTGCAGGGATAACCACACCAATCCATAGAGGGTTCATTGAAATTTTCAGCGCTATATTAGAAACACACTTTTGGAAAACAGGGTTAACACTAGACAAACTTGGACTGGCAGATCTCTCTGTAAAAGAAATAATCAGATATGTCACAGAAGGATAATGAATCATCATCCATATAATGCCTAAATACCCATTATAAACTTAGAAAAGCCCAGAGCGAAACCCCATACTTTTTCAGATAAGCATAAAAGACTTCTTACTTTGAGCTAGACGTGGCAACTTAAGGCTTACCTCTTAGGTGGTTGTAGTAGTATGT
>JAVZIQ010000079.1:0-5205 GCA_038871175.1 Bathyarchaeia archaeon
TCAACATAGTAGGGAAGAGGACTCTTACCCAACTGCCTAAAAATCGTAATCCAAAGCTCAGCCCTTCCAGTTGGTGTTGCAAGTCCCAGAGGCCTTCCTGTTTGCGGATTTATTTGTTCATAGCTTTTAGGAGTCCATGTGCTTATCACGTAGAGGTCCTTTGCCTCTTCCAGGGTTAGGCCTATAGAGGCCAGTCTATAGTTGTCGGCTTCTTCAAGGTTTTCCCATGGAAAAGCTGATTTCCATTCCTCATGAGGTAGTACTCTCCTAGCTATTTCTCTAAATATGAAATATTCGTCTTTCCTTTCCCCTAGGGGTTCTATGGCTTTTTCCCAGACTGTGACTCCTGGTGCGAAGTCTTCGAAGGTTCCTACATATGGCCTTTCAAGGGATTTTGTAACTGTAGGCAGGACGTAATCAGCGAAGGTGCAGGTCGGGGTTAACCACCTGTCCATAACTATTGATAGCTCAAGATTTGGGCTTTTTAAGGCTTCATACACCCTCTTTGTGTTTGGAGCCCATACAGCTGGATTTCCAACCCATGTTATCAAGCATTTTATTGGATATGGTTTTCCTGTCAGAATGGCCTGGGCTAGTACAGGCCATGTTATGCCAAACATGTGGCCTGAAACACATGCTGGAACGCCCCAAACCCTCCTATAATTGGGGCTAACCAAGTCGAACATGGGCCAAGCCATCACTGGGAACATGTCTGCTCCAAGCTGTTTCCTCTTCATTTCAGGCGTCAGATGTTCCTGGTAATCGATGAGGCATTCCCTTAGAAACACCTTGCCGGCAACTGCTGGCCCGGGCTGCGTCATTATATCGCCCCCAACCAAATCTAATGTTCCGTTAAGTATCCTCAACATGCATCTTGTAATTTCAACAGAAGTAGCAGCCCTGCCGAGTTGATCTGAGGCTACTCCCCTGCAGATGCAGGCTGGACGCGTTGTGGCAAATAGCCTACACGATTCTTCAAGCAATTTTTTGGGAACCCATGTTATTTCAGACATTTTTTCAGGGGGATACTCCATAATTCTTTCTTTGAAGGCTGTGAAGGCTGTTTTACACTTGACACTTTGGCCTTCAACTGTGCTTATTTCATAGTAGCCTTCAAGCTCAACCTTAACCTCCTCGTCAGGTATAGGCTCACGGCTCAAACTATAAAATTGTTGCATGACAGGATCCCATATTATGGGGCCTCTTTTCTTGTCAAAGGCAACGTATTTATCCTCCCTTCCATTCTTAACAAGATCCTTCTCTGTTAACCACCAATCCTTATCTGTTCTTAGCAGTAGCGGACCGTTAGACCATCTCTCCACAAACCGTCTATCATAGAGATTATCTCTAAGCATGATGTAAAGCCAAGCCAGAAATACTCCAGCATCCGTTCCAGGTCTAAGCTGGAGCCAATAATCAGACTCCCTGGCAGTTTCAGTGAACCGTGGATCTAAGGTTATTATGTGCACCTCTTCCCCCTTCCTCTTCCTCTCCATTAACACATGCCAATGAAGTGGAACTGCCTCTGGAGCGTTCCGCCCATCAATGACCACTAGCTTAGTATTAGCCATGTCAGGATATTGAGTATTAGCCCCATAGATGCAGTACTGAATAGATACATCATTACATGCGCACACTGTTCCAGGAGCGGAAATATTACCTGGATTCCCCAAAGCGAACAGAAATCTAGATCTAACCCAATACAGGTCCGTTCGATATGTTCCCTCGAGAACAGCCATACACTCGGGACCATATTTGCCGATCAAATCTTTAAGTTTGAAACCTATCTCATCAAGCGCTTGCTCCCAAGATATTCTCTGCCACTTTCCCGAACCCCTTTCACCAAACCTTTTAAGGGGATACATCAGCTGATCAGGATGGTAAATAAAATCCTTTAAATGCTCTATTCTCTCCCTGCAAGAATAGCCTTGATTAGACGGATGCTCCGGGTTGCCTACAACCTTCAACAACCTGCCGCTGTTCTTATCCACATAAGCCAAAAGACCGCAACGAAGCCAACAGCCAGGCTCACCTGCGTGGCATCCAACTTTCTTAACAACAACTTCTTCAACCATATCCATTACCTTTTTGAAGCTATATAATCCCTCTAAAATTAAAAAGTTGCGGCAAAAACGAAAAGAAAAGTGTCAGGAAACCTGTTTTTTACACTAAACGAATTACCTCACATAGCACACCAACAGGCACTCTAGCAAAAACAACTAAAAAATTAGACTTTAACATTTACAAATTTTAGATTTCACCTGACTATCAAGAAGTGTTTCGTTCTAATGTAAATGCAAACCTTATCAGAGTTTCATAAGGGTATTATACCATACTGAAGGCTTAAACTCATAGGCTTGTATGCGTTAAGCTTTCCATTAATGAAAGCTGAAAAAGCTTTTGAAGATTGAGTGTTTAAGGCTTTGTTGCTTCCAGGTAGCTTTCACGTGCTTTGTAGTATTCTGAATTGTATCGGGTTCTTCCGAAGGAGGGATAGTTCTTAAGCTTAAGCTCAGCTGCTTCTAGGGCTTTTCCTCTGTCAACTTTATAACCTAACATATTAAGCACTGAGGATATGGCTGCAATACTTGCCAAAACTCGAATTTCCCTGAACGCTGGGTCTCCTCCCACTGTTCCCAGTCTAAATGAGGGAGGTATGCCCTTTAAGGTTCCATAAACGTAGATGTTATACTTGTTTTCCAGCAGTCTTTTAAAGTCAGCTTCTTTCACGCCTTTCGGATATTTTATGCATATTGTCAACTGGGATCTAACTTCTTTTTTCGCAACGCTTTCAAGACCCATGGCTTCAAAGGCTGAGTAGAAAGCCTCTGCACATATTCCAACTCGTTTAAAGCGGGTTTCTAAGCCTTCTTCTAAAACCATTTTTAATGCTTCATCGGTGGCAAGCATAATGTTTGTAGCTGGTGTGAATGGTGTTTGACCAGCCTTATGTGTGGAAAGGTAAAGGGACAAGTCGAAGTATCTGCTTTTAGGCTTGTTCCGTGATAAAAGCTCCTCAGCTTTTCGGCTTAAGGATATAAAAGCAAGGCCAGGCGGTCCGCCAATGCCTATTTGGCTGCTGGCAACACATACGTCTATGTGGTAGAGGTCAACTGGAAGGTTAAGGGCGCCTATTACTGGCTGGGCATCCACTATGAAAAGGCTTCCATGCTCATTGCAGATTTCTCCAATCTCTTTAAACCAGGTATAAGTAACCCCTGTAGACGTCTCATCAAAAACAGTGAAAACAGCCTTGATTTTTTCCTTTCTTTCGAAAATCCTTTCAATCTGATCTAGTTTCGGCTCATCTCCGACGGGTGCTTCAACCTTTATAACGTTGGCTCCTGCATTTCTAACATATTTACAAAGCATTTCACTGAAGTATCCGGATACGGGTACTATGACATTATCATCCTTTTCAAAAAAGTTTACACTTGCCGCTTCCAAACCTCCAGTGGCAGAGGAAGTTAAGACAACGATCTCAGCCTTTGTCTGCATAACCTGCTTTACTTTAGAGATAAGATCTTTTAAGAACTCCATAAATTCTTCACTTCTATGATCCATCATAGGCCTTAATAGCGCCGCTAGAACCCTTTCAGAAAGATTTGGCACTGAACCCATAAACCATTTTCCCAACCAAACCACCCTACATTGAAAAATGACAACAATTTAATATGAATTAATATAAATTTAAACTTTTGAGCCATTATTTATTATCGTTAAGATTAGCGTTAAGTGTTCTCTCAGATGTTAATTTAGAACCCTTTTATTATTTTTGTAACTTTAGCGTTTTCTGAGATTTTCTGAGGAGACCCTTCGAATATTATTTCTCCCCTTTCTATAACGTAGAAATAGTTTGCAATTTTCAGTGCGTTAGACAAGTTTGATTCAGCTATCAATAACGAGACCCCCTTGTTTTGTATCTCATTAATTGCCTTTGCTAATCTTAAAACTATAATTGGCGCTAAACCTTCCAAGGGTTCGTCTAGCACAAGAAGTTTTGGGGAAAGCGCTAATGCTCTGCCTATGGCTAACATCTTCTGTTCGCCGCCGCTTAAGTAAAGCCCTTTATTATGTCTTAATGGTTTGAGCTCTGGAAAAAGTTCAAATATTTCCTCTTTGACTTTTAATCTTTCATTTTCTGGAAGTAATCTTAACCCTAATTCTATGTTCTCTTCAACGCTGAAGTCCGGGTAGATTTTCCTATCTTCAGGTGCGTATCCAATGCCTAACTTTGCCCTTTTTTCTGCTGGAACATCTGTAATTTCTTCGTTGTTAAAAATTATTTTTCCACTTTTAACAGGTAAAAGTCCTAAAATGCCTTTTATCGTTGTGGTTTTCCCAGCGCCGTTTCTTCCAAGTAAGCAGACGCTCTGTCCCTTTTCCACTTTAAACGTTAAATCTCTTATAATATGAGAACCGCCTATAAAAACATTTAAACCGTTAACTTGAAGCATTGTTATCCCCCTATAACTTTTGTAATTTCCGCTGATTTGTACACTTCTTCAGGAGTCCCTTCGAGGAGTACCTTGCCTTCAAACATTACCACGACACGGTCAGAATGGGAAAACACTATGTCCATGTCATGTTCAACCATAATTGTTGTTATGCCCATTTCTCTGACAGCACTTTTTATTATCTCCATTATAGGCTGCTTGTCAGAGGTGCTAACCCCGCTTGTAGGCTCATCAAGCAGTAAGAGTTTTGGGCTGAGTGCATATGCCATGGCTACGTCGAGGAGTTTCTTATTTCCATGAGGCAGCTCCTTAG
The DNA here is from genome assembly GCA_038871175.1 of Bathyarchaeia archaeon. GTDB lineage: Archaea > Thermoproteota > Bathyarchaeia > Bathyarchaeales > Bathycorpusculaceae > JAVZIQ01. The sequence continues at coordinate 4,771 of JAVZIQ010000079.1, forward strand.
CTGGCTTATCTAAATATGGAGAGAGATTAAATTTATCTGCAATCTCAGTTGCTTCATCTCTAATTTTTGCATCTCTGTTTAAAAGGGAAAAGATTTTGAAGCTCTTCTTATGCTTTGATAGAAGTGCGAGGCATAGATTGTCGAAGACTGTTAAATCGTTAAATATGTTCAGAAGTTGAAATGAACGTACAATGCCCTTCTTAACTGCGTCATGGGATTTTTTGATATGGGTTATGTCTTCTCCCTGAAATATTATTGAGCCTGAATCTTCTAGAAGCCATCGAGATATAAGGTTTATCAATGTGGTTTTACCAGCTCCGTTGGGACCAATTATGCTTACAAGTTCACCCTTGCGAACCCCTAGGTTTACGTCGTCCACAGCTTTCACATTTCCGAAATGTTTCCTTAGATTTCTAACTTCTAACATGAACATTT
>JAVZIQ010000080.1:0-5069 GCA_038871175.1 Bathyarchaeia archaeon
AGTTCTAGTTGGGTATTTGCTGCATAAGCTTGGCATTAACATCGAATTCAAAATTTCAGTATTTCTGGGCTATGATAACCCCTACTCCATATTTTGGACTTTGATGACAGCGAAGCTCTTCAGCAGAAAAGACCGCACAACACCTCTTATAGGATTTAACCTTTCAAACTCCGTTAATAACAAAACCATTGAGCTTTCAGCCTATATAAGAAGGGCCTTCGGTTTTGAAGATATAGTCCGCATTGAGCACCACATTACAGAGGCATACAAAAGCATCGTTAGACAACCTTACGATCGCCTAGACGAACTGCTGGAAATCGCCGATCACATTAAAAACATCAGCGCTAAACATGAAGGCGGAGACCCAGCAGTTGAAAAGATCAGGGAAAAACCCTCTGATATCCTTGACTACTTCGCACATAAAAAGGAAATCATTGAAAGGGGGCTGATGCCCAAACTCCTAAAAAACTACATGGACAAACACGATGCAGTAAATAGAACGGCCAAGGCCCTAACAGAAAAGGGCTTAACATTTATAGCAGCCCAAAACCTCCACAAAAGACAATGAACCCCACAACATTAACGTAGCCAAGCAGACCTATTAAATGATAGGCTATTGCTATTTCATTGAGCGGATGAAACGTTGATAAATATACAAAAAATAAACGAGGGCAAAAACTGTTAATGCCACCTCGAAGACGAGTATAGCTGGGTTGCCTTCCACAGCGAAGAAGTATCCATGTCCTAGTATGTCTGTGAAAACCAGGATTTGAAGGAATATGGCGCCACCTAGGCAGCTTAGACCTAAGCTATGGAATAGGAGCTTTATGCGGCGATTAAGGTTTGCATCATCCCTCATACTAGTCATTCATAATGCGGGGTCGCACACAAAATATGGTTTATGAATCCATAAGTACGATTCAAAATAATAATTCATGATTCATCTAACGATAGGCTTGTTCCCACGTTGATTATTTCACCCGTATGTTCGCCGTATTGCCCAGCAACTCCAACCTTCATTAAGCGAGTAAACTAAAACATGCGCTTCTAAGCCTTCAGCTAAATTATCTTCCAATATGAAGAGCACGTTTTTGACTTTCTGTAAAATTCTATAGCCGTTCTCATCCGTCCTAATATAGTCCCGATCTTCTGGCTTAACCCATTGAGCAATCGTAATATTCTCATAGAATCTAAATCTCAGTTCCACTATCCTATCATTTAACTTTATTTCTTGGATCCTCTCTTCAGTGAAGACGCATTTGGCCTGCAGATTTAACCTATGAATGGTTTGAATTAGATAATTGCATAAATCCGAGTCTGGTCCAGCCACAAAATGCTCTTCACCATTTTCCCATATGAAAACACTTCTAATCATTAGATGCCATGCAGGAGGCAGGGGGGTTGGGGTGGCATGCGTAGGGGTTGGAGTTGGCGTAAAGGTGGGAACAATCGCAGATGGAGCATATGACATGTAGCCTATATAACCCAGAACTATTCCAGCAATTACGAAGGCTATTAAAAGATACTTCCTCAACATTTCCTATTCAACAAAATATCTGTATCAAATGAAAGCCTATTAAACCTGCCTTTTAGTGCATTAGGCTTTTAAGGTAATGGGGCTGAAAATATTAGTCTCTTTAGTGGAGTTAAACATATGGAAGGGGTGCAGAATTTCCGAAAGGTTGAATCTTTCTTTACTCGGAAACTGATGGAGATAGGATATGATGGAGTTATTGGAGTTGCCGCATTTAAAAATGTTTATGATGAGTTGATGCCTGTGCAAAAAGCTAGATTAGAGGATATTTGCGGTGGACAATTACGCAGTTTAATAGAAAATGGATCTATTATCTGCATGGGAATAGCCTACCCAGAATATGCAATTGACTCTATTGACGCTAGATTGGACGATGGAAAAATTGACAAATGCCGCTGGAATATATACGCGGAAGAATACAATAAAATAAACAGTTTTCTGAATGCAATAGCTGGAGAAATTGCAGACTCCTTTGGTGGCATGCCAATACAGGCAACGGTGGAGGGGGTAGCGGTTAAGAATGTTGAGGAATATTATGGAATGACCATTTCCCATAGGGTTGTAGCCGAAAACGCTGGCTTGGGGTGGCGAGGAAAAAATGAGCTCGTCATTAACGAAAAATTCAGTTGCGCCATAAGATTTGCTTCAATAATAACGGATCTGCCCCTAATTTGTGGGAAAAAAGTTGAGGCTTCATGTGGAAAATGTGAGGCATGCCTTAACTCATGTCCATTCCTCAAAAACAAAGATAAACTTGAAAATTACAGGGAAAACTGCAGAAGGTACATCATTAAGCTTGGCTTGAAGGCTGAAGTTTGCGGAAAATGCATTAAGGCTTGCTATCGCAAAAGCATATTTAATGGCAAGTTTAAGTTAAAGAAAAAAGCCAGCTTCGCCGAAGATTAAACTCTATATTCCATGCATTTTTCCGTGATTATAACTTGGCTTTTCAGATCCCGCACAAACTTAGCGAACAATTCCGCATTTTCTGTGTGCACTGGAAAAATTTTAGACGGGTTAATTTCTTTTAGGATACTTTTCAGTTGAAGGGGCATTATGTGGCCTGAAACATGCGCGTGATATTGCGGTAAGCCATAGTGCCTTAGCCAGTTGAGAAGTCTTTCAAAGTCCATTTCCATTTCTTCGTTAAATGGCTCAGAGGCGGATAGAACATAGCAGCTGCCAGCCGTGGGCTGAATTTCCACAAGTTCCTCCAGCTCGTAAAAGGAAATGGCCATGATAACCTTGCATTGTCGCTTCGAAACTTCGAAGACGTCGACTATTTTGCCTTTGCCTTGGTATTCCTCAATTATTTGGCTTTCCCACCTGTCATATTTCTTCTTCGATTTTCGAAAAATCAAAATGTCCTCGTCGTTTAAGTTTGGAAGGCTCAAGCCTTTGTCCTTGCGGAGCCCCTCCATTAGGTAGGCTTGTCTAAGTGAAACAGTTAAGCATCGACCATTCCTCTTGGCTATTCGATGGAAGGAGTTTAACCTGTCTACATCTGTTGAGGCAAAATCGGCGAGAATTATGCCCTCTGACTGTGCAACAATAGCGTTCAATTTGCCTTCAACCTCCGCCTCAGAGGAAATAGATGCGCCAGTCATGTTTGTGGCTTCTGTGATGACCGCAACTGGTTCAGCTTCTCTCGCCTTTTCAACAAAATCCATGGTCATTTGTGGTTTGGCTCCATGGGTCCTGAAATCTCCAGTGTAGACTATTGTTCCCTCAGATGAGTGGATGATGAATCCGTAGGCGCCTGGAACAGAGTGATCAACATGGATTGGCTCAATTTCCAAATTGCCAATGGCAATTTTGTCTCCAGTACGGAAGGATCTAAAATTTATTCCCTTAACGTCAAACTCTAACTCTGCCCTACGCATTTCACTTAAGGCTTGCAGGATGATGCTTGTTGTTTCTCCGCAGTAAACTGGGATTTGACGGTTTATGAAGGATAAGTAGGCTGAGTGGTCCATGTGTCCATGAGAAATGAAAACGGCGTCAACATCCACAGTTTTTGCGTCAGTGTAGATTCCTTCAATGTTTGGTAAAATGCCAAGCTCCTTTAGGCTTGCCGCTGTTTTCGGTGAAAGGAAGGGGGGAGAATAATATTGCTTCTTTAGGGTAAAGGACATACCGAAATCAAGGAAAACCTTCGTGTCCCCATCCCTCAGGAGAATTTTGTTTCCGCCAATCTCGTTCACTCCACCATAAAAGGTTAAAGTGGTCTTGTGCTTAACCATAGCAATTCACATCCTCAATTGCTCTGCATTTTTACATATATTTGAGATGGCAAGTATTATGTGTGGAAGGGTGAACAAGCTGAAAACCTTTGTGTATTTTGGTTTTCCAGCCTTTTTAATGATCTCAATGTTTCCTCCAGCCTTCAAGTAACCCTCGATAAAAGCCTTAACGATAAGCTCGGCTGGGCGTGTCCCAGCAAAAGGTGGAACATAATGCCCAGCATAATACAAAAATTCTGCGACATCCCAAACTTTGTCACCGTTCCTAGAGGCTTGTTCAAAGTCCAGAAGATAAATCTCGCCGTCCTTTCCAACTACGAGGTTTTGCACGCGCGTGTCACCCAAAGCTATGTTTAGGGCGTGAACTTCAGCGAAGGTTTTACCAACCTTTTTTATGAAGTTTAGCTCTCCCTTTACGGCGTCCTTTTTCGAAGTTAGTATTCTTTTCACTATTTTTTCAAGGTCTTCGCCTTCAATGTACTCCATGAAAATTAAACGTTCAGCTTGATTGATGTGGAGGATCTTTGGAACAGCGAAGCCCATAGAGCTTAAAAGCGTATTTATTGCACATTCTCTATCTAGTCTTGAACGCCCGAGGACGGCGAAGGTTCTGGTTCCAAGAGTCCAAAGCGTTATTGGGAACCACTTAAAACTTGACCAATTCCTAAATCGCTTAGCAACAACCCTCTTCTCTTCATCATTAACAAAAATCTTTACCAAATAAACATCATTTAAAACGCCTCCGAGCTCCTCAACTTTAAATTTTGCAGCTCCGCCCACCCGAAGCATTTCTTTAGCAAAAGCTTCAATGTTCACTCTATTAATCAATGGAACTAAACCGCGAGCCGTTGGAACAAACAAATATCCCGAGGGATCTTCAATTTGCTCCTGTACTTTTTGGGATTTGAATAATATCTCCATGCTTTGCGGTATATAACTTATAGTTTTTGGAAGGACGCTAAGTAGGGAATTGAATAGAGCCCTCTGGGCAGTTTTAAAGAGGCTTATAAACCGAGTTTTACGCTTTTTAACCGCATCTATAAACTCCTCGGAGATTTTCACATAGCCCTTCGAAAAGGCGATAACATTTTCATTTTCCAATCCCTTCAATGCCTTCAAATAGCCACGTAGGGCACGCTCTACATTTTTGGCTTTATCATTCCTTCGTATAAAAGTCGCGAGGCTATACATCATTGGCGGAAAAAGCCGCGCTCTATTCATTAAAGTTTCATAAAGGAAATATTCAGGTTTTATATGAAGGTTATGGGAAAGCTCTGGAAAACTAAAGACGA